>JAEOUM010000112.1 GCA_016839275.1 Candidatus Thorarchaeota archaeon | reverse complement strand
TTGCCTGCTTTCAATACCGAGAATTCCTAGAAGTGAATCTATACTTCTGTTGAGAGAACTTCCACTTATATTATTCAATGCTCCTATAAACTCCAGAAATTCCACTGCGGAGAGCTTGGAGTATAATCCTGGAGACTCTGGTAGTAAACCTGTTATTGCTTTGATATCATTTCTCTGTGTACTAATATCAAAACCACATACCGTTGCAGAGCCTTGACTTTGTTTTAAGAGTCCTGAGAGTATGCGTACTGTTGTCGTCTTTCCTGCACCATTTGGTCCAAGAAATCCAAACCGACTCCCTGAAAATACCTCTAGGTTGAGGTTTCTAACAGCATGAATTGAGCCAAAATTTTTCGATAACCCACTAGTTTGTATAACAATTCCATTTCGTGCCATTATTTTCCACGCATCATCGACGTTATAAGAGTTTACAACGATTTGGTGGGAATCTGTTTTGCAATATATAAACCGTCGGAGCGGCGCAACTTGCTAGAACCAGCAACCCTTGCGGGGTTGTCCTACACAGCCTGCACCTTTATTCCCGCGTACTCATTCATTGCTGGTTCGTTACTAGATTTGCCTCATTCGAGCTTCCAAGTTGGACCATCCTTTGTATCAGAAACCACAATACCAAGCTGACCGAGTCGGTCTCGAATCTGATCTGCCATGGCGAAGTCCTTGCTCTTACGAGCTGTTTCTCTTAGTTCAAGCAGGAATTCAACAACTCCCCTCAGCGAATCAGTAATTGAACTTGCATCCTCAGATGTATCTCCAGCTTGGAGATCAATACCCAAGATGCCAACCAGTTCTGAGAGCACAGCCAACGCTTCTCTGAGAACAGCCGCTCCACCGACATCCTTTGAGTGAGTGTTAATCTCTCGGATGAATGTGAAAATCTCCGCAAGGGCTCCAGGTGTGTTGAAGTCATCATTCATTGCAGACTCGAATCCCTCTCTGACTTTTCGGCTGGCTGCTGCAAGCTTCTTGTCTGCCTCGGACTCACGACTACCTGTCCGCTCAAGAATTGTGATTCGTCCTTTGATTGTATCCACAGCATTCTTCATCCTCTCTAGAGTTTGTATTGCTTGCTTCAGAGCATCATCGTTGTAATCAAGTGGCTGGCCATATTGACCTGAGACCAAGTATAGCCTCACTGCCTGATGGTCATAATTATCAAGTACTTCTCTTGCGGTTGAGAAATTCTGCTCTGACTTTGACATCTTCTCACTGTTGATTGTGAGAAATCCGTTATGCAGCCAATACTTGACAGGTGTGTCTATTCCGTAAGCAGCTGAGGATTGGGCAATCTCATTTTCATGGTGTGGAAAGATGAGATCTTGACCTCCCCCGTGAATATCGAAAGGCAGTCCAAGATAGTGTTTCCCCATCGTTGAGCATTCAGCATGCCATCCTGGTCGCCCTTTCCCCCACGGACTGTCCCACGAGGGCTCACCGGGCTTTTCTGCCTTCCAGAGTGCGAAGTCACGGATATCTTGCTTCTTATCATCCGCCTCGACTCTTGCCATTGTTGTTTCATCATCAAGATTGATCTTGCTAAGAACACCGTACCTTGGCCATTCACTTACATCGAAATAGACATCGCCATTGACGATATACCCCTTACCATTCTTGACAATCAATTCCACCATCTCAACAATGTCATCGATGTGTTCAGTGGCTCGGGGATTGATTGTTGCTGGCTTAAGGTTGAGTTGCTTTGCAATCAACCTATACTCAGTGATGAACTTATTTGCAAGTTCGCCAACTGTCACTCCTTCCTCGTTTGCGCGATTAATCATTTTATCGTCGATATCAGTAAAGTTGGTTACATACTGAACACGGTAGCCCAAATACTCAAGATACCTTCTAATAGTATCAAACACTGAGAAGGATCGTGCGTTACCGATGTGTGGATAGTCATAAACCGTGGGGCCACAGACATACATTCGCACGTTATTTCCGTCAAGTGGTTTGAATTCTTCCTTCTGCCTGGTTAGTGTATTGTGTACTTTGAGCATGATCACTACCCAATGGTAGCAACATTGCTTTCCATAAAAAGGCGTCTGCAATTATTGCCTCGATATTTTGAGGTAATCTTGTTTAGTGCTAATACCTATTGCCACTGGTATGCCATTTCTAAGGGTGTTTCAGTGCTGGATGTCAGGAAGACAAGATGCTGATTTCCATCATTCATCAACCAAATGTGAAGATTGGAGTCCTTCAGCATCTCTAGCATTGTTTGTCGCTGTTCGAAGGCTAGACCCATCACTTTCAAGAGACTGGTCCAACTAATGACACGATCTTCATTCTTTATTGCAGCAGCTAGTATTCGTTTCTTTGAACCCGGCTCCATTTGTAAAATATCTGTATCACGTAGTACTGCCTTTATCCTCATCACTCATCACATATTGACAAGTACGATTCTTACATAAGGATAACTCTCTGTTTTGCGAATTCTTATGAGGGTAGAGTGATTCATTATAGTGGCGTGTTTAGGAGTTTTTAATTGTGAAAATTCTTGAAAGTAAGAATTGGTCCACCTATAGACTTGCTTGGGAGGAGTGCATGCGCAACTTCTATTGGTACAAGGATAGTCCTGTCTTCGATTGGAATAAATTTGAAGAACTAGATGAAATGGAGCGTGAGTTTACAAATCCTGGGCGGGTTTTTCTGGAGGCTCATCAAGAAGGAGAAACTGTGGGTATCTGTGGTCTACGATACAGAGGGAAAGAGGCAGTTCTGAGACGTTGGGAACCAGCTGCACTTGAAATAGCAAACAAGAGAGAAACAGAACAAGCGCTCCTAAGATACGGGCTGAATTACTTATCCAAGAGGGGTGTGGGCTGGGTAAAGATCCTTGTGAAATACCCCTTCCATGACAGGAGTGTGGCAAATAATCTTCTAGCAATATATCGAAATGCAGGATTCGAACGCTATGAACCAGATGGTGTTGACCTGATTATGAGACTTGATAATGCCCCAGATTCGATGCGAGATCGAGCAAATATCACGATTGATCCTCATCTTGGTATGGACTCTGAAAACCTCGCGAAGTACGTCATTCGTGCGTATGCATCAACACCTGAAGACAAAGAGATTCACGGACATGATGCCTCTGTATCAGATTATGATACTGCATTGGCAAGCTTTGATTCAATCCGAAGAGGTCGTTTAGGTCCCTCTCCAAGTGAGTTCTGGAAGGTAGCTCTCATTGACAATAAACCTGCAGGTTTTATTGGGGCTTTCATTCGGGAATCTGATTTCAAACCCATGACAGGTATACTTGGTCCTCTTGGTGTATTTCCAGAGTACAGACGACTTGGAATAGGTCTATATCTTATTTCTGAGCTGTTCAAGTCTTTGAAGGATTATGGGTGTGAATACACTGCAGTAGGAACCCCCGCAGCCAATAAGAATGCGATAGCCATGTATGAGAAGGCAGGATACGAGCTCAATTGTTATCTGGTACATTTAGAGAAAGTCTTCTAGACCACTCAAGTCCACTTGGCTCTCTCACACTTCCAATCTCTGAGAGTCTTGCTTAATTCACCAATATGGTGCATGTTGTGTCGTAGCAGGTACACAAGCTTTTCGAAGATTGAATGGAACCATTTGAACTCATCCTTGGAATTCAATCTCTCAATATCCAATGAATCGAACATGTCCTTCAGTTTTTTTTCTGTTTCTTCTAGATAAGCCAATACAATCTCCTTTGTGATCTTGGGAAGGATGTCTGTCTTAGTGTCTTTTGATTTTTCCCAGTCATACCCTGCCCGTTGTCCCCATGTCATATCTTCTGGATTATTTCCTGCATAGAAATCCATTGTTTCAACTATATGATATGCTGCAATGAGAAGAACCATCCCTCTGCGCCTTCATGCCATTTTATTTCAGGTACATTCTCGATTGCGTTGCGGAGCATCTTATAGCTCGACGTGAACTGCCTATGTAAGCTATCAACGATTTTATCCTTCATTTTACTCTCTCCTAGTCCAACTTGGAATCAGAATCTTCAAGCCATTCATCAATTTCATCGGTAAGATTGTCACTGGGCTCTTCGATTTCCTCTCTTTCCTCCTGATGATGAGGATATTGAAATGCTTTTCTTATCATAGCGCAACCTGCAGTAGAAATAATACCACACAGAAATAGTGTCAATGGAATTGGGGCGACTGAGAGCAACCATCCAAAGAAGGCAATTTGAGGGATACTCATCAGTAAGACTACTGTTGGAAATAGTGAATATACTCCATTCCTAACCTGATTTGGTATTGCGTCTATAAAAACTCTTGAAGTGAGTACATTAGCAAGTTGAAAGAAAATTCCTACTGTGAAGAAAACCAAGATCATTATTGCTACGGGAAGGATTGAAGCAACTGGTACCCTCAGTATCAAAATGTTTGTCCCTGGAAATATATAGTCAATCATGGGAGAGTCTTGAGGTGGTATTGGAAATATGAGCATGATTATTGCGAAAATCCAGAAGAATACAGCACCTGCAGATTGAAGAAGACGAAATCGGGGAATCCATTTCTTCGGTTCATATCTCTTTGCCCAGACACCTGACCTCTCAGCATAGAACACAAGCGGCATCATTACGATTGTGCGAAAACTTGCCACAGCGACATCAGTCAATAAATAGCTGTAGTACATCGGGAATAGAATCAGATTTCCCCAGACCGAAATACAGCTGTTGACAAGCATTGAGCCCAGTAGCAGGTACTTGACATAAGAGCTGCCAAAAAGAAAACTGACTCCCTCCTTTAGCAGGGAAAGATACTCATCAAGTCTAGGTCGTGTTTGCTTGAGCTCTTCAGCTTCTGGAAGATTCCGGACAAGTCTTATCGATGCAATTGAGATTATGATACATAGAACAGCTTGGAGCTGAAACACCCATGGTCTCCCGAATATTGTAGCAAGTATGCCTCCTGGAATCAAAATGAGTGTGTTTGTAAGCCACCCCAGCATTCCCATTTTACCAACGAATACGCCGTATTGCTTCCTGCCTTCATCCTCGCTCATAGACACTTGCCAATTGTTATCAAACCAGGAACCCAAAGCGCCACTTTGCTGTGAACCTGCAAAACCCATTAAGGCATAGACGAGCACGAGAAGAAGAAGCGGCGTTGTCGTTGTTACTAATGATGTCAGATAGAATGCAGTAGCATAGGTCAGGAAAGCTGTCGCCAAAATATAACGCTGACCCAACCAATCTCCTATCACTCCGGTCGGATAATCGAACACAGTTTGGACTGCCATCTCGATAATAACTAGAAAGCCAACATAGGTCATTCCCAGAATGAA
The DNA here is from genome assembly GCA_016839275.1 of Candidatus Thorarchaeota archaeon. GTDB lineage: Archaea > Asgardarchaeota > Thorarchaeia > Thorarchaeales > Thorarchaeaceae > SMTZ1-45. The sequence continues at coordinate 2,589 of JAEOUM010000112.1, read as the reverse complement.
ATCATTGTTCCCCAGAGCTTCTGCTACAAAGATTAGGTAAAACGTTGTAGAAATTACAAATGCGACCTGCATGAAGAAGGACAACACTGCGTATTTTTTCGCTAGCGATACAACTTCTGGTGTTGCTTTCCCAAGACCAAAGTATGCTGTAATCCTCCCCACAGGATTGACCCCTTGTCTGGGTCTAACGAAACAATCTTTGATAATATATTTTGTTAAAATATGAAAGACATCTAAAAAGTGTAGACCAATAGAATATCATTCATTGGTAGGAAAATTGTGCTTCTCCCACGATATTTCTCGATGATCTTCCCACTAAGAGATTAAATTTCCCCTGCTCTATTTTCCAATCATGCTTCGTGGTATCATAGAAAGATAATTCCTCCGTCTTGATGAAAATCGATACTGCTTTCTTTTCCCTTGGTTCCAACCAGACTTTCTCAAAGCCCACTAGTTCCTTAGGCGGACGTTCCACAGTTGACTCCAAATCTTTTGCATAAACCTGAATGACTTCTGAACCAGCTCGATAGCCGATATTTGTTACATCTACATCAACTCTTAGAGTATCTTCTGGACTATGAAGTGTATTTTGTTTAAGCTGGACAGGTCCAAATTCGAATTTTGTGTAAGATAAACCGAAACCAAATGGAAACAGAGGTTCTATCCCCTTTTCATCAAACCACCGATATCCCACGAAGATGCCCTCATCATAGTAGACCTTCTTTTCCTCATCTCCTGGGTAATTTCTTGGGTTGCCAGTGCCATGAGCTGGAGAGTCCTCTAACTTTCTAGGAAAAGTCAATGGAAGTCTTCCTGAGGGATCTGCATCTCCAAAGAGCACATTTGTTATAGCATGACCTGCTTCCATACCTCCATACCAGCACATCATTACTGCTTCTACATCGTCAATCCATTCTTCCATTGCAATAGGACTGCCAGCAATCAGACAGACTATGGTATTCTTGTGATTGCCTGCGACATTCTTGATCATATTGACCTGTTTTTCATCCAGATTCAATGACTCCCTATCCTTCGATTCGGAGTCACCTCCTCGACCATGATCAAGTCCAGCGAATATGATGGCAACATCAGCAAGGGTACCATTGGGTACGATTTCTGCTTTTCCATGGCATTTTGCTCTAATCCCTTCAAAAGGAGTTATTTCGTATGGTGGGCTCACAGCTGACGAACCTCCACTCAGTAACCTGCCAAATTTCTTGCGCATGTTTGGTCCGTGAAGACTTATTCGCCTAGTAGCATCTATGTCGAGTGGGAGTATGTTGTCTTTATTCTTTAACAAGACCATACCTTCTTCTGCTACTCGTCTAACCAGAGTTTGATGCTCCGATGTATTCCGCGAGCCTTGAGGCTGTGTTTCAGGGGAATCAAAGAGACCAGTCCTCAGCATTGCCCGTAGATTCCTTCGAACGAGGTCATCTAGGATTTCATCAGAGAATTTGCCCTCCCTGTATGCCTTTTCAAGAGATTTCATTTTGTACTTGCTTGGCCAAGGCATCTCAAGAGAGAGACCTGCATTGATACAATCCTCGGTATTCTTATTTCCCCTAGAAGCGAACCAGTCAGTCATCACAAGACCGTCAAAGCCCCAAGTATCCATCAAGGTTTCCCGGAGCAGATACTTGTTTTCACATGCGAATACTCCGTTCACCATATTATAGGCAGTCATTATTGACCATGGATTAGCCTCCTTCACTGTCCCTCTAAAAGCTCGAAGGTAGATTTCATGAAGTGTGCGTTCATCTATCTCAGAACTTGAACTTCTTCGATTGGTCTCTTGGTTGTTTGCAGCGTAGTGTTTGAGACATGCCGCAACTCGCATACTCTGGATTCCTTCGACAATGGGCACCGTTAATTCTTTTGTCAAATACGGGTCTTCACTGAAATATTCGAAGGTTCTTCCATTTAATGGAGTGCGAGCTATATTCATTCCTGGAGCCAGAAGAATCTGTCTTCCGACAGCTCGCATTTCTTCTCCCATGGCTATTCCTACATCTCGAGCGAGCGTTCTGTTCCAAGTTGCAGCGAGAGAGATTGTAGCCGGAAACCTCGTGTTCTTTTTAAAACCACTCGAGTGCATAGCCACTCCAAGAGGTCCATCACTAGTTTTGAATGAGGGGATAGCAAGTCGTTTAATTGGTGGAGTTGTGTATATCCGTAATCTACCGTGACTTGTCAAAAGTCTAAATTTCTCTTTCAAAGTTAGCCGCTTTAGAAGATCCGAGACTCTTTCCTCAATCTCGGCATTCTCATTCAAGTAAAAGGGAGCTTCTGACATCGTGAGTACTTAAGGCAGAAACGAACATTATTATGTTTCTATATCTGGACTTCTTCCAATCATATGCAAGTCTACCAACGCAATTCAGAAGTGCATAAGGTTGTAGAATTCTATACAATCCCGATGAACAAACGAATTTTCCAGCGATACTAGAGAGATTTTTAGGTCGCGATTTATCCTGATTATAATCTCCTTATCCTGCGAGAGTATGATGAAACATTACAACCATGGGAGGTTGAACATTTGAAATGGGATGCAGTCTTTCTAATAATGATGCTATTACTTGTAGTGTC
>JAEOUM010000111.1 GCA_016839275.1 Candidatus Thorarchaeota archaeon | reverse complement strand
GTAGGACCACTTGTGGGGAATGCTGTCTTAGTTCTTCTTGGCGCAATTTCAACTGACTTTGTGGTCGATCCAACTGCAGTACTAAGTGCAATCCCTGCTTTCATGTTTCCCTTCGCCATATTTCAGCTATTCTCAGGTGCTATTAGCGATATATATGGCAGAGTCCCGGTGATCGTTGGGGGTCTGTTGTTCTTTGCTGTCGGTCTCTTTATGACAGCCTACGCAACGACCTTGGGCATATTCATTCTCGCCAATTTTGTTACAGGCAGTGGTTTCGGTTTTGTAAATCCAGTCCTCTTAGCCTTACTCACCGATTCTGCAGCTCCCGAGGAGATTCCAAGACGCATGGGGATTGCTACAGCCCTAGCGTCACTGAGTGTAGGACTAGGACCATTCATTGCAGGACAGATGGTTGTTCTTGGTTGGCAGACATACTATCTGATGTTTCTGATTATAGTAGTGGTCGGACTTGTCGCGATATCGGTTGCCAGGAGACCTCCTAAGATGGAAGAGAAAGGTGCAGGACTCCGTTTATTCACAGCTCACTTAATGGGCGAACTAAGAAAACCGGTCGTCTTGTTGATACTCGTAACGACATTCCTTGTTGCACTATCGTATCTAGGAGTGTTTGTGTGGACTCCACGTGGACTGACTGGAGTGGTAAATGATGGCACTATTGGCATCCTTCTCTGAGGAGGCGGCATCTCAGGTGCGATTGCAGGTTCAATCTTGAGTACTCTATCTCGTAGGTATGGTTTCGGACTGCCTGTTGGACTCGGTTTTATTGCGCTCGTTATTGGTCTAACTGTCTTCATCATCATTGGAGACTTCACTGTTGCAACATCAATCCCACTTCTAGGATTAGCACTCATTAGTGTGGGTTGGGCAGGAGGGCTTCTCTTTCCAACTATGATAACGTTCAGTCAGATAATTTCACCAGAACATAGGGGTGTTTTGGCAGGAGCTGTAACATTCGCCTTTTTCCTGGGCTCCGCTCTCATTCCAATCGTGTTTGAGCCACTGTTTCTGCTTGGGATTGCTGTAGTCTATTGGGCGATGCTTGCAGTATCTGCAATCTTACTGGTCGTCTTCATCTTCCTTTATCGACAAATAACAACGGCCCAATAAAGAACAAAGGCACTTGCAGTCATTGCATTGGACATTAGGATATAATATCCAGTCCGTAGCTCCCTTCGAGTAACTCTACAAGTTTCGCAACAAAACGAGTTGCAGGAGCGCCATCAACAACATCATGATCGAGCACTACAGTCAGTGAAAGGTATTCCCTTTTTTCTACTCGCTCATCTACGAATCCTGGTTTATTTGCTATACCGCCCAGAGCAATACTGACAGCGTGCATTCCAAGAGGAATCGCCCAACCACCGGACCTGCCAAACATCCCTACGGATGTCACAGTCACAGTCCCCATATTCTCCTTGATAAATGACGGATCTCTGCGAACCTTGCGCCAGAACAATAGGTCTCTGAGGAACTTTGGAGCTGAGAGGAGCATTTTGATACTCCTGTTGTCATCAGCTTCCGTATAGTCGTCTTCCTTTTTCTTCTGAGCCCCACGGATCTCATTGTTAATATCCATGACACTCTTACGGTTAGCTTCTTTCAGTATGTAGTTTATTGGATATACTCGCCCTTCAATGACTGTTTCAATAAGAACAGCGATATTGACATCATCAAATATCACGAAATTATTCCCAATCTTGAGTGCATGCACCTGTTTATGTTCGTCTACAGCCTTACCAACACATGCTGCCACCCATCCTGTGAAAGAAAGAGACTCTCCTGATATTTCCTTATACTTGTGGATTTTTCTGCGTGCGTCAGTAACATCTGCCTCAAACAGTCCAATCATACGGTGCTTTTTCAGTGCATATTCACAACTCTCAATAATCAGTTTGCGCGACTTGGGAATTCGTTCTTTGTAATATCCTTCACCGTTTTTCATGTATCCTATCTCCAATTGAAGGGACAAGAACTTCCTTCGTTTCTGCATATGTAGTATTTCATTTAGTCCAATCATCATACACCATTGTTTTCAATCAGTTCAAATTTCAGCATACCCTACATTAAATTTGGAATCAGTCATTATTGATAATGATACACTTCAGATTTGTAGAGTGTACATAACATATACACATCGCAATATGAAGAAAAGAAAACGTAAAACATAGTGGTCTGAGAGCTCATGAAAAGGAGAGGTGGAGTAAGTTATTTCTTAACAGCCCTTTTCTTTTCAGAGTCTTAGACCGGTTTCTCAAGCAGAATCTCTAGTGCTAGAGAAACACATTTTCCGAGAGAACGGAAAGGAGAGGAGAGTTCGTCTATGCGTGAGTCAAATGCTTTGACTTCGTTGTAGGAGCTCTTCCTGCAAGCGATTCAGTCCTGTCATGCTTCATCTCTGTTTCATATCTAGTCCAGTTTTCAACTGAGGAGGTGTGCCCCTTCGACTGGAGCTCAGAATGCACAAAGTCTCTGATATCAGAGCTTGTCATTGTATTCTCAGATCTCCTGGACAATGAATCAGCGATGTTCCTTGCATCTTTGTAAGGAGCACCGGATTTCACAATACTGACAACAACTTTCTCAGGCATGAAAGCCTCGGTTGTGCCATCTTGCTTTCGTACTTGCATTAGGATTTCCTTCTTTACGCGGAATGTATTGACATTCCATAAAATAATTAGTTTAGTAGTTTAATAAACTCTTTGGAGCCCGCAATTTGAAAATCAGATGTTTGAAGTACGATGAGGCACAACGATAGAGAAATCGTACATTGGAATTGCATGCAACACAAAAAAGTAATAATCTGTCACGATATCAGACTGTCCGTTCTCAAGTCCTCACTCTAATTACTTTATACGCCTTATGAATGATGAAATTTTGTCCTGATTGGTGTTACAGTCTTTTACAGCCATTCAGAGTGAGAGTATCATCTGTAATTGGATGCTTCGATTGAGCTCTCAAGTTAATCTTTGTGTCGAAATCTCTTTCTGCTCCAAGGTGTAAGTGAATCATTGAAAAACGGTGTATCTGATATGAAACTAGTCAAACCACCTAGACTCCATTTGGGAGACTCTGTTGGAGTGTTTTCTCCAGCGTGGCCTGTCACTAAGGATTCACGTCAGAGGTTCGACAAAGGAGTTCAGAAGCTCGAGTCAATGGGTTTCAATGTCAAAATTGCAGAACATGCACTTGGTCAGTACTACTACAGTTCAGGGACGCGCAAGGAAAGACTTCAGGATCTGCATAACTTATGGAAAGACCCCGAAGTAAGGATGGTGTTAATGGCTCAGGGAGGAAATACAACCAACCAGCTGCTAGATGGTATTGATTATGACATGATGCGAAACGATCCCAAGATACTCTCTGGAATCTCTGATGGAACAGCCCTACTGAATGCAGTCTATGCAAGAGCTGGCATTGTCACATACCACGGTCCTGATCTCATCTGGACCTTCGGTCAGAAAATGTCCTCACAGATTGAGAGGAATATAGTGGACACATTATTTGGTGGAAAAACCGTGGAATTGAAACCAAATGAGGCTTGGCAGCATGATTTGAAACCGGAGATACTATACTCGGGGTGGAGATGTCTTCGGGGAGGAAAAGCAACCGGTAGACTCGTAGGAGGGAACATCAGGGTTCTGGCCAACACAATACTCGCGGGCTATAGTCCCGACTTCAAGGGAGCTATTCTCTTTCTTGAGGGAACTGATGATGTGGGACGAACGACTAGCTTCATCACAGCACTCAGGCTGCATGGCGTCTTTGATGAAGTCGCGGGTGTAATCTTGGGATGGTTTGAAGGGAGTGAGCTTGAGGAAAAAGAACTTAGCCGTTCCATCAGTGACGCCTTTCTTGAAGAAACGAATGACTATGACTTCCCCGTGCTAGAGATTGGTGAGCTTGGTCACAATGTTGAAAACTATGTGCTACCAATTGGCTGTAAAGCAACGCTAAACGCCACTGAGAAAGAGATTTCGATCAATGAGCCAACTGTCAGATGAACTTACCAGCCTTTTCAGACCATGTTGTGGCAATTCTGAAAAAGAGTGTTTCTTCAACCAATCAAGTATCTGGGATGAGGTTTTTCTGGGCGCATTCGAGACTCCATGAGACTACCTGCAAGAGCAGTGTCTATCATGGCAATAGAGGGATAGATTACAGGAGCGTGTTTTGCAGGCCCAACTAGAACAAAGTCTGCGCCTAAGACCACAGGCATTAGATTTGCTCCTACAAGGGCGGGAGTCTTTGCATCACTGCCAAACTTCGATACAAGTCCACCCCATGTACTAATAGCATTGTGAGCACCATTACCAACGGGATAGCCATACTTGTCCTTAATCACCATCTGTGTTTTACAAGCAATGCCAAGAGTAGGTAGGTCCATGACTCCTGTATCTATTAAAATGTTAGAAAGTCCAAGCCCCTGCGCCTTGTGAACAAGAGCGTCCGCCAGTTCAACCCTCTTTGTAACAGAGATCAGTGCCGCTGTGCTGAAGGTCAGAAGGAGTACATTTTGAAGACCGGTTTCCTTTACGACCTCAAGAAGAGGTTCCTTGGTATCTGGTGTAAGTGAGTTCAAGACGACTCGATCGAGGAAGCCGTTCTCTCTAGCTATCAATATCCCAGCAGAATTAACAGTAAAGTCCCCAGATCCATCGATGAGTAGAGGAAATTCCGAATTGTCTACAAGGTATGTCAGATACTTCTCCATCGCCTTGGGGCTCGATGCTACTACATCCAACATTGTGGAAAGACCCGTCCTATCATTCAAGTCCTTTAACATTGAGAGCGTTTCTTCAGTCTTAGTTCTATCAATATCTCCTGTTTCTGCATTCATAACAAGGCGATCTTTGGAATAGAACATTGATGGAATGACTACAGTGGGAATCATACCAGGTATCCCGCCGATTCTCACACCAGCGATAGTTAGAGTCTTTTGCGAAGAAGTATACTCGAACAGCTTCAGCACCTTCTAGCCTCGACCATTAGAGCGTTACTTAAGAATTATCTCAAGGCGTCTCAAATATGAGCTCATTCTGAAGTAAGAGGGAAAAGAGAACGCTCCCCATTCTGCGAGAAACAGACCGCTGAGAAATAGTACATTCATCAATTAGACAATTAGTTTAATATTGAAAAGTTGACAAGTATAGTATGATAAAGTAACTGGAGTGCAAAAGGAGAGGTGCATCAGTGGCACTTGAGAGCAAGAACGCGAGAAGGACAACATTCCTGTCAGTACTCATCCTCGTAGTAGTGATAACACCTGGAATTATCATTCTAGTGCCTCATGCAATTATTAGGTCGGAATTCACACAAGTTGTCCGATACGTCAATGCGGATGAGCGTAATCCCCATCAACTGACCTATTGCCAACCACTACTAAACAATTCAGTTGGATGGAGTTTTACAGATTTCAGATGGCACAAGAATTTGTTGATTGACTGGAACCAGGTGAATCTCTTCTTGGATGAGCTAGAGTATTATGAGGAACACGCGTATTGGTGCGATTACTATAGAATTGCTCCAGATGATTTTGATTTTACCTTGTTAATTTGGTTCCAGAAGTCTGAAACTGAGTTTGTGTTTCTCTACCTCTCTTGAATTTACCAGACCACATAGCATATTTTGAAGTTCTATGCATGTTATTTGTACTATTGTTCAGAAACAGAGGAGATGTTCAATGAAGAACCTACCATTTATACAGACATCAGTGTTTTTTGATAAGAGATATGAGTTTGGAGGAAATCAATTAGCAACGTTTTGGAATGCAGAATCAAATAAGATTCTCTCAGATGAACAAATGCTTGGCATCACAAGAGAGATGAATTACTCTGAAACTACTTTTGTGTTTCAATCAAAGAAAGCAAGTTGTTCTGCTAAAGTACGTATTTTCACTCCTGGAGAGGAAATTAAATTTGCAGGGCATCCAACATTGGGTACTGCATTTGTCTTAAAACGAAAGAAAGTGATAGATTCGAAAGTTGATCGAGTAAAACTCGAACTAGGTCTAGGTCCTTTCGAGGTGGAATTTTTGGCGAAGGACTTTATTAGAATGAAACAGAATCCTCCGGAATATCTTGAAGAACTAAACAATCCCATACCAATTTTGAAAGCTATCGGACTTGCTGAAAAGTCATTGTCCGAAGACTATCCTGTACAGTTTGTGTCTACTGGCAATCCATTCTTGATTATACCTCTGAAGTCCCTATCATCGGTTCAGAAAGCAGATCCTAATGGAAGAGAGATTATCAAGGCTCTTGAAGGCGCAACCTCTCCTGATGTCTTGATATTTAGTACTGAAACCATTCACAAGGATTCAGATGTGCATGCTAGAGTGTTCGCTCCCGCCTTTGGAGTTCTAGAGGATCCTGCAACAGGTAGTGCGGCTGGACCGTTGGGCGCGTTTCTTGAACATCATGATGTAGTTCCAGCTCATACCCATGGAGAAGTATTCGTGATTGAGCAAGGTTACGAAATGAAGAGACCCAGCAAACTCAAGGTTCAAGCCATAAAGAAGAAGCAGAAGATTGACGTACTAGTATCGGGGAGAGTGCGAGCCACAGCAGAAGGTAACTTCTATGTAATGAAATGAAAATGAGTGATAGTCATCCAAAACATCTAATCACATTATACCTAGGAAGTTGCACACTGCCCAATTTGTGTGCGGAGTCACTTTCCTCTGAGATTACGAACAAAATCCACCCTGAGATAAGCACAAATTAGACCAAATCCAAAAACAAAAACAAGGATAACTATGAACGCGAGGGGATTATAGATGGGCGCACCAGCAAGGACTAGAATCAGAGCTACGGCGATGATTGCAACGATCAGTCTTGAGAGAGGAATCTTATTCTCTGGTTCTAATGGACCGTACCAAATGGCATCAGTTTCTTCCCTCGATGAGTCCTCTCTAGTCACCGAAATATCCCCAACATGTTCTGCACACAGAGAATTTCGTTTGAAGACGTATAAGTATTGATAGCTAAAATTATGCCACTTGACAGATACTGCTGGACAAAGGTTTTGACGCGAAACCTTCAAGCATTCTTCACTGCATACATGAAACGGGATATCTCATGGAGAAAGTCTGAACCCTTTCCTAAGATGTCCATGGGATCTGTTACAATGTATGTGACTCTATAGACGAGGCCAAACATCGTTTCAGCCCAGAAGAGAACCTCAGGTCTCTCGATGAACTCATCCGTCCACTTCTCACATATCTTGTCAAAGTAGGCATCTATAAGGTCTATATCATAGTCCTTATGGACATTGACTTCGAAAGAGTAACGATACACCTCAGTTCCCTTCGTCAGACTCCTGAGTCCGTCCAGAGCCATTTTGAACTTACTCGATGTTCCTACATCTGGATGATATTCTCTCCCTCTTTCGGTCATCAAATCATCTATTCTAACGCGGTAGTTCGTTACCTGTGAGTCTACAACCTTACTATTGGGAACATACTCCTTAGTAAAGTCCGATTGTAGGAGACGTGTATAGTTCAGTGTAATCTCTAGAACAATACCCTCAACATCACCAATCTTCACATAATCACCGACACGAAACGGCCTGGCGCCGAGGACATACAAACCGCTCACCATGTTTGAGAGAGCCTTGGAGAAAGCAAGCCCAATGGCGGTACCAAGTAATGCACCTCCTGTTATGAACGCGGTCCCCGGAATGATGGTTGTAGCAGTCAGTATTGATGTTATTCCAATTGCAAAGAAGAGCACCCTTAACATCAACTTGATTCCGCTTGTAGCCTCAGCAGGCATCCCAACTTTCCTGAATGTGATTGTTACAGTACGCATAACTATCAAGTACAGGATGTAGAGGAAGATAAGAAATGGCAAAATTGCGACTATCGGAGCATAAGTGCCAAGACCAAAGTTGTCTAGGAAATCATGGATGTAATTAGTAAGAATGGTAAAGAGGTCCTGCAATTTATACTACCCGTCTAATTTGAGCGTGGGGTGTAATAAAAAGCCATTGAAACAGCAATAGTGTCCTATGAAAAGAAAGGCTAACTCTCTAGCTAGAACACTCTTAACTAGAGAGTTGAATAAAATATCTGAAATACCACTATAAGCAATGAGTGCTAGTAATTGACGTGCGCCGCCTATGAGAGAAGGGGATAGAATCCAATGTTGGAAAAGTTCCGTAGGCAGTACAAATTATGTCTTATTGGAGATGGCTATGTCGGGAAGACAAGCATCCGCCGAAAATACCTGAAAGAAGGATTCAAGGCCAGCTATCTTCCGACCCTAGGCGTTGATTTTGCACAAAAGGCGCTTACGCATGATGGAGTTCCAACTAACCTTGTAATCTGGGACATAGCTGGACAGCCAGCCTTCCAGGGTCTCCGAAGACGATACTACGAGGGCAGTAGTGCGATACTTCTTGTCTACTCAGTAGTCGATAGAGATTCCTTTGATAATGCCTCCAGATGGCTGGTCGAGGCTCATGGCTTCTTGGGTTCATTGCCCCCTATGATAGTCATGGCAAATAAAATCGATCTGCGCGCGGGGCATCCAGCAGAACAGGTGGTCACAACAGAGGAAGGCAAGGCATTTGCCGAAAAAATGAGCCAGCAATTGAACACACCATCTATCTTCATTGAGACCTCTGCACTAACAGGCGAAAATATCGATGAGGCGTTTAACTCTCTTATTGAGTTGTTGTTCGAGCGACATGCCAAGGAAGAGGGTAAAACGGCACCAGCTGTTGGTAAACCTAGAGAAGTGGTTTCACAAACAGCTGATATCGACCCAGTCACTCTCCTCAAGAAAGACTCTGAGCACCTTCAAGAGGAGCAGATAGGAAGGGCAATGACAGAACTTGTAAAACTCAGAGCTGAGTTGAAGAATGCCGAGGAAGAGCTTGCGGACTCGGTCTCGAAATTGGAAACTACTCTGTTAAACCTGAAGAACGTCGTGCATGTGAAACGAATCATGTATGAGCACCTACAACAGCAGCTCAAACAAACGAGACAAGAATGGTCTGACGCCTATGATGAATACATGCAGGTAGAGAAACGCAAGAAGGCAGAGATAGAGAGAAGGACCAAACAGATTGATGACATCAGATCCCGTGTTGAAAACGTAGGGAGAATCATTCGTACCCGTGTTGGAGACCTTGATATGAAGAAGATGGTGAACTCCACAGAGTAAGAAGAGTTACTTGTCTAATCTGTATACAGGAAGGTCTTGAAAGTCCCACAGGTTTCGCACTTGCCAACTATGACTCCTTCATCAAAGAACCCAGGAAGACCGGAAGGGCCTTCATATCTCTCGCACATGCAGAGAATGAATGCATCAGATCCACACGAACAGGCAGGGCGCTCCTGTTCTTCTTCCGGATAGTTATTTCGTATTATACTAAACAGCTTCTGCTCTTGGTTGCATTGGATACAAGTTCCGTAGACTGTACCAGCAAAATCGTATGCAGGACGAGCGTCATCACAAGCAACACTATAACTTATCCGAACTGTGAATGGCACGACTCTATTGCAGTTGGCACACGGATAAAGAAAGCATCGATGGTCATCATCGGGATATGCAGAGGCGTTGATCTGTTCCTTAGCATATTCCTCTAAGTCTATATGTGTCATGAATCATCTACATCAATCGATTTGATGGCATTAGTTATTATCTCTACGATATAGCCGCCATCCTGATTAGTCAGATTACCGAGCAAAGGCAAGGAAGGAAACAGGAATGCAGTTCAAAGGACTAGACAAACTTCATGAGAAACTCCCCAATTACCAGGGAAAGAGGATAGCACTATTCCCACTCATAGGGATAGTGACCTCTCTTTTAGGCTATGGTTTCTTAATTGCTCTGGACATTCTCCCACGTGTATACAGTAGTGTAGAAGTACTTGTAGCAATTGAGCCATACATCTCTATTCTCGGGAGTCTTTTCCTCGCAACCATAGCATTCCTTCTGATTGGAACCTTATGGAGTAAGCGAGATAGCATGAAGGAAAAATATGGTGATCTGGCATACCAACGGATGATACCAAGGGGTGTAATCGGAGTCTTCCTTATACCTCCACTCGTCTTTCATGCATTCACATCGATTCGCTCCCTTCCACCTGGTCCTCCAGCAAATACGCTCACAACCCAATTATCTACCCCGCTTCTTCAGCTACTTGGCATTCCTTTAGAAATCGACATCTGGCTACGGATGATTATATCCGGTCTATTCATCGTCTTCGGAGCACTCACTGTGCGAAGTGCATTATTGACCTTTGGACTGGACTATATGACAGTAGTATACCTCTACTTCCCGGAGGAATCTGAAGTAGTGGATCATGAGATCTACTCAGTGGTGCGCCACCCAGCATACTTCGGAGGTGTTTTGCTAGCTGTTGCATCTCTCGTGTTTAGATTCACTATATACTCCATTATCTTATGCATAATGACCTATCTTGTGTTCAGACTTCAAGCTAGGAGAGAAGAGAAGGAACTTGTCGATCGTTTTGGTGATTCATATAGAGCCTATATGAAGAGAGTTCCAGCTCTCTATGTCAGATTGAGAGATGTACCAACGTATCTTCGCTTCTTGAAAAATTAGTAATAG
>JAEOUM010000110.1 GCA_016839275.1 Candidatus Thorarchaeota archaeon | reverse complement strand
TTGGAGCCGAACTTTCTGTTCAATAGACCTCTTTATTCGGAGGACCTTCATTGAATCGGGGATATTAGTTATGTCTAATCCTAGTATTCCAAAATCAGGACATGGTTTCTTGATCTTTCTATGACGTAGAGGAACTAAGAAATCAGAGAGTGCTCTTTGTATCTTGGGCCGGATAGTACCGGCTGAGTATTCCTCTTTTTTAGAAACTACCTCAATTGGCACAATGGCATTCGATTCGATCTGAACGACGGAACAGGCTATATCTGCAACAATCGATTCTCTCCATTTTCTTTGCATTCGGAGATAATCACGATCGATTACTAAAATCGAGGCATCCTCACATAACTCTGGGATGAGTTGTTTGGGTTTGCCATGTAGGACTTCGAAGCCAATACCATCCTGTTCGATATTCTTTTTGGCATCCCAAAGACCTTCAAGCATGAACTTGTAATGTGATGCATTTGCGTCAGGAAATCCATCTACAAGACAAAATACAGTAAGAAGAGGCTTATCCAGTGAGTTTGCTTGTTGAATAGCATACTCTAGGGCGTGATTATACTCTGCTCTCTGTGAGGCTTGCATCCAATAGAGAACAAACTCGCCTTTTGTACTCTCAACTTCCTTCAGTACTTTGATTCTCTCAGAGTGTATCAATGTACAACAAGTGTATTTTCAATCCCTTATGAACCGTTTCAAGAGATGATTTTAAGACGTTCAAAAAGGAAGAGACCAAACATATAGTGGAATGTAGAGGCGTATATAGATTGTCAGCACTAAGACCAGTAGAGAAATGAAAACTACCACCCAATCCTTCTTTTTAAACGAAAGCCTATTCATGTAGGTTCTATGAGGGCTAGCACCGAAACCTCTAGACTCCATGCTCTCTGCAATCGAGAGAGCCCTTCGGATTGATACAATTATCAGTGGTACAATGATTGGCACAATATTACGAATCCGCTTGAGGGGATTTCCCTTATCAAGTTCGACCCCACGGGCTTTCTGGGCATCCATTATTGCATAAGCTTCTTGGGCCAAGGTTGGCACATACCTCATAGCCATACTCATAGCAAATGCAAACTCGAACCGAACTCGCATCTGGATTAAAGCTTGTGAAAGTTCATCTGGATGAACGGTGAGGAAAAAGAGCGAGAATGAGGTCATAAGAGCAATTAATCTCAGAGTAAGAGCGATTGAATGATTCAGAGGGTTAGGCGCAGGAGAGAGCAGAGTGTTGAATACAAGAATAAACACTAGTAGAATCGAGAGCCCCTTCATGCTTCTCAACCATCTTCTAAGGGACTTTGCAGCTACTAGCAAAGGAATCAGAATAATCAAAATGATCAATAGTGGAAGAATCTCCAGAAAGATTAGAGATACTATGGCTGATACTATTGCCATGAACAGCTTTGCCCGTGGGTCTAAACGATGAATAATCGAGTCTTGTCGAGTGTATTGGAAGACTTCTAGAAACGACATACTAGGCACCTCTCAATACACGTACAATCTCTTCCTCTAGATTTGACAAGAGTGTAAGACGTTCAGACACATCAGGATGTATTGCATGAATTGACCTTGCTGCGAGAGTGAGCTGAGGAGCAGTAAGCGAGCAGCGTTCTATGACATCATCGTTACTCAAAACAGAGCTTGTCGGACCGTCTGCAATAACGGTACCATTTGCCATGGCAACTGTCCTTGGAAAGTTCTCAATTACAAACTCGATATCATGTGTTACTACAATGACGGTTCTACCCTTTTCGTTAAGATCCCGAAGCATCTGTGCGAGATTCTCTTTTTGCTTTGCATCTTGACCAATTGTTGGCTCATCGAGTACTAATACGCGCGGCTCAGTAGCTAATACAGAAGCAAGCGCCACACGTTTTCTCTCACCACCAGATAATGTGAATGGAGAACGATCAGCTAGAGAATCCAGTCCAAGATTCAAGAGAGTTGACTCACAACGAATCCGAGCGTCCTCACTCGAAAATCCGAGTTGTTTTAAACCAAAGAGTATCTCCTTCTCGACACTATCAAGAAATAGCTGGTGATCAGGATTTTGCATCACCAATCCTATATGACGAGCTAGTTCCGCAACACTATAGCGCTTTGTATCAATACCATCGAGGATGACTCTTCCTCTATGAGGTCTAAGGAGACCATTAAGCTGTTTAACAAGCGTCGTCTTCCCTGCTCCGTTAGTTCCCATTATTGCTATTCTTTCACCATCATCAATCTGTAGAGAAACACCCTGCAGAGCAGTGTAGATTCCATCATAAGCAAAATGGACATTCTCAAGAATGATCACTACTAAGAAGCCTCCTTCACAAGTGTGGCAAGTTCTTCTCCAGTGAGTGGAACAGATCCTAGGTCGATGCCTCTATTTTTCAAACTCTTGTACACCAGAGTGGCTTTGGGAACACCCACACCGATTTCTTGGCACAAGTCCTTGACTAGGATATTTCGGGGTGTGCCATCAGCAACGATTCGTCCATCATTCATTAGCACAATACGACTAGCATCCTTCGAAACCAGGTCTAAACGGTGTTCAACTAGTATGACAGTCATATCTCTTTTGTTTAATCCTGCGATGATATCCAAAATCAGCTCCGCATTCTTCGGATCAAGATTGGACGTAGGTTCATCTGCTACCATTATTTTTGGCTTTAGTGCGAGTATTGATGCAATTGCGACTCGTTGTTGCTCACCCCCCGACATCTCATGAGGGTGTTTATCTCGTAGGTGTTCAAGGTCCAACAGAGAGATTAACTCCTCTACCCTGTGACGGACCTCTACGGGATCCACCCCAAGATTTTCTGGACCGAAAGCTATCTCTTTTTCGACATTGAGTGTAACAAGTTGATTCTCTGGCTGTTGAAAGACAAGCCCAGCTATAGTTGCCATTTCTGCAACTGTGTGATCTCGTGTATTCTTTCCGTCTACAAGAACATTCCCAGCGATATATCCCCGATGAAACTGTGGCACGAGTCCGTTAATCGTACGACATAAAGTAGTCTTGCCGCATCCACTAGGTCCAGTAATCACAACATATTCGCCTTCGCTAATTGTGAGATTGACCTTCTTGAGTGCAAGGAAGTCAGCTCCATAGTACTTGAAACTGAAATCCTGAAACTCAATCAACGGCATAGACTATAGTCTCCTATGATTCATATGCAGATCCATGTTCTTTCTCGACGATTCTGCTAATTAGCTCGATAGACTTAACGATTGCCTCATCAAGACCTTTTGTACCATTAGCTCCAGCTGCATTAGCATGACCTCCGCCTTCTCCACCAATGATGTTTCCAAGAGGCTCCATCACATCTTTGCCGAGGTTAATGGCGGTTGCAGTGGAAAACTCCCTCGTACTTCGCGAACTAATCCTTACAACATCTTTTGAAGGTGACCCTCCAACAATTGCCACATCAGCCCCCATGTCTAGAAGCGCTCTACAGACACTAGCCTCGAATGCACCTATTTTAGAGGTGACAATTATCCAGTTTCCGATTTGATGGATTTTACCTCTCCCTGCTGCTTTCAGACGCGCTATTCTCTCTGAACGGTCTGGACGCATTAAGAGAGCCTTAATACATCGTTCGTAGTCAGCACCATGCTCTATTAATTTGATAGCGGTCTGAAGTGTCATTATATCCGCAAAATAGAAACGTCTTGTATCGAAAATGATTCCGGTAAGTAAAAGATTTGCGGTGGTCGGGTCAATAGGAATCTCATATTGATCAAAAAGATCAACCATTATCTCACAAGTTGATGATCGATCACTTCTTACCACTCTGTGGTCAGATAGAACTTCAGTTTCGGGATTAATCTCATGATGATCTATCACTATGGTTCTACTTGGATTCTGCGGGATTTTTTGAAATTTAGGGCCGAGCTGAAAAACGCTATTGGTGTCAAGAAGAATCACAAGGTCTCCCTCAATTCCTTCTTTCTCCAGAATTGACTCACCTGGTACAAAAGTATCTATGACCTGATTCGATAGACGGCTTAAATCGTCTGCTATGAGAGTAGGTGTTCCTTCAGGATTAATTATCCGATACATCCTTGCAAAAGCCATCATTGCACATACTGCATCAGGATCAGCATTCTGGTGGCCTAGTATCAATGGTTTCGATGATTCTGAGAGTAGAAACCTCAGATTCATTTGCTTTTCATCTCCATCAGCTGTTTCTCAAGCCATTCTGCACCCCAGTCTATTGCCTCCTGAATTAGGTCATCGAGGGACTGTCCTGTATCGAAACCCTGACTAATCTCGATACTAATATCGACATCTAGTTGACCATCAAGTAAGCTAAGAGTACAGCTGATGAATAAGTCTTCGATGCTCTTCTCTGGTACGCGTTCGAGAAGATATCGTGTAATCTGGAGTTCACACTCTTCAGCCAGTTCTTCAATAGTTTCTTCAGAGATATCGGGAAGACCGATATCGATAATATTGGTCATATCTCTCACTGGAGGCGTAGATTCTGCTTTGAAAGTTCAAGTTGTATCTTGTTTTGAAGCTCTTGAAGTTTCCCAGTCAAGCCTTCAAGCTGTTTCTTTGTGGATGCAAGCCTCATTTCTAGGGTTTTTTCCCTATCCTCAAGATCTTCTACAAGAGTGGGTTTCTCTACCTTAAACATTACTTGTCCAACAGCTTTGTATGTTACAACATCATCAGCCTGTTTTTTCAACTCCTCAAGTGTGCCTTTAACTTCGGTCAACTCTGATTGTAGTGCTTGTGACATTGTAGTGAGAGTTTCATGATTTCTACGCATTGTATCGAACTTCTGAAGTTCTTGTTCTAATGCTGGAGGTATGTTCTGAGTCATTATCTAATCTCTCCCAAATTCGACAAAGGTGCCGTTTCCATTTGCGCGTTGGAAGGTGTGACTTAAGGCTTTGCATCAGGACCCTTCGCATCTATACTATCTATCATTCTCAAACATGCAGAAATCCACGCGACAAAGGAGTTCAAGGATGCACGCATTGCAGTAAGATCATTTGCGTCAATCTCTACAATCAAAGAAGATCCACTTATTGCCACACTCGAAGTGGCTCTGTCGGATGGTATAGACTCTGTTTCAGGTAGAAGTGCAGCATAAAGTATCTTTGCCTTTTGTTCAGATTCAACAGGTATTTCGAGTACAGATTTACTCTTGACATCAGTGGCAGTCATTCTATACGTTTCCTCCTAACTGACGAAACACGAATTCGTGGACCAACTTCAATCCCATTAATCGTATTATAATGAGTCCAAAATATCTTTCCAGAGTTACCATCTTCAAGCCAGATGAAGCTTTGAGTTTCATCCGTCAGAGCATCATGTGGATCCACATGTTCAGAGAGTTCTACATTCAGGAGTGATGAAATATCTTCTGCAAGAGCTATTACAGAGGGGCTACTACCTGTTTTAATAACAACACTATCAACTCTGCTAATTCTTGTAGGTCCTGTAGGATTTACTTCCCGTCGTAGGAGTGCACTTTCTAGTCTGATATTAATAATTTCTTCTCCTTTTGAGGAGAGAATGGTCATCTCACCCGGATTTCCTCGCCAGAGGGAGATCACAATTGCGGCTTTTGCGCCATTCTGATTGATTCTAGCAACTAGTTCAGGAAGTCCCATTCCTCCACGGTTGAACCGTTCAACTCCTGGGAGAACTGAAGAAAGATCACGAGCAAAAGCACGCACTCTATTGGATGTTTTCCGTGATGTGGTAAGTAATAGACTTGGCAACTCTTTTCGGCTCAGGATTACTCGTCATCGGTGTCCGTGGCTTCCGATGTTGAAACAGTTTCAGCATCAAGAACGACTTCATCCTCATGAATATTTGGGAGAAAGTCTAGTACATCCTCAATGTCTTCATCATCACGAAGCGCGAGGAAGTCACCAGCGATTCTCTGAGCGATTGCTCGTTTTGCGGCTTTTCCTGCTTCAGTAAAAGGCACATACGCACCGCCAGCAAAAAGAAGATCGCACTTATTACACTTCCAAAGTCCAACAGCTTGTCTCTTGAGTGCCTTTGTAGCGCATGACGGACATCGAACTGGCTCACTCGCCTTTTTCTCAATATCAAGGACTCGACGTCGCAGCTTAGCGCCATACCTTGCCCCGTATCTTCCGGTGCTACCAACTTTCTTGGTTCCTGCCATTTCAGTATTCTCCTTATTTCGTCACATCAGGCTGTATGAGTGGCTGTTGGAGCCATCGAATCGCCCGCATGAATCACTTATTAGCATATCTATCTGTAAACATTGAAAGAGTGCTCACAGAGCGAACAGGAGCACTCTCTTGAGTTTATTTGATTGCCTTTACTGATTCGTCAATCTTTTCACGAATGATTTTCCCTGCATCTAAAGCCATGTTCATTGCTTCCTCGATGAGACCAAGGGACATTGCGCCAGTTCCGCCACCTTTCTGGAGAGCGGTGAAGTTATCCTTCTCGTCTATAGCCATAGTCAGTCTACAATCTTGGACAAATTCCTCCTTTAGGACAGGGTCCAAAATCAGGTGTTTACCGATCTTGACAACAGTATGCTCGACTGCTATGTTTGTAACTGGGAGGGATTTGATCTCGCCTGTCGCAACAAGCTCCTTTTCTTCTAGCTTCATCTCAGGAAACTTTGTCGTGAGGAGTGCAACATTCACAGCAATTGAGGATGCATCTATGAGGTTACCGTCATATTCGAGAGGATAGACATCAGCAAATACCATGTATACCTTCTTACCTTCTTCAATACAAAGTCCCTTTGCATCCACCATCTGTGATTCACGAACACCTCTATCAACAATTCGTGCAAGCTCTATTGCATCCTCTTTAGGAGGGCCTAGCTCAAATAGAGGTGAGGCAATAGGAGACATCTCAGCAGTGACCATGATGACACCCTCGTCAGGAGAGTCAGGATATGGCTCACCTACAAGGACTTTTACTCCTGCAACTACACTTGTATCACCTAGTTGTACGAGAGCAGAACCCTCAGCCTTTGCAGGTACGACGTTGGCTTCAATTTGAATGTCACGGTATTCATTGAATGCACGACCATCAAGACGCTCACCCTTTCCAAGGAGTTCAGCTATAAACTCACGATCAATGTGGCTAATTGTTTGTGATGAAAAGTCACCCATTTTACTCATCCTCCATCATGTCGGTTTCACCGAGATCTGTTTCAAGATCATCATCAAATTCATCCTCATCATCGTCGCCTTCTTCCCCATCTGGAGTCTTTTTGACGTACGCTTTCTTTAGAGCCTCTTTCTGAAGCTCGTGGAGGTATTTGCAAGAATTGATACCCATCTGCATTGCTTCCAAGAGCTCATCACGTGTGAAGAAACCATCTTGTTGCAGAAGTGTAATCTCTTCGGTCGGAGGCAAGATTGCCATTGGAACATCTCCCTGGCCGTATTTGTCTTCTTCATCGCCCAAATCAACTACAAGTACACCATCAGCTTTGCCCACAGCAACAGAGGGTACTAGACTCCTCATTGGGATTCCGGCATCTGCCAGAGCTAATGATGCTGCATTAATTGATGCACATCGAGTGCCCCCATCAGCTTGAATGACCTGAATGAACACATCAACTACTGCACGGGGGAACTCCTCAAGAAATAGCGCAGGACTTAGCGCGTTAGCTATTACCATTGAGATTTCCTTTTCCCTTCGTGAAGGAGCTGGTCTCTTTCTGTCAGGAACTGAGAAGGTTGCCATTCTATAGACTACTCGCAAGTAAGCTCTATCGTTGAGAGCAAGATGCCTTGGGTGTAATTCCCTTGGTCCGTAGACTCCAGCAATAATGTATGTTTTTCCCTGTCGGATTGATGCAGAACCATCGGCTTGCTTCAAGACACCAACTTTAAGCTCAACTGGTCGCAATTCATCAGGTCGTCGACCATCGACCCTCAAACCCTCAGGACTAATTAGAAAATCGGGTTTCGTTTCTGGACTCATTACTCGTTCACTTCCTCATTTTCAGTTTTATCATCTATTTCATCTTCAATATCATCTAAAGCTGCAGGTTCAGACTCATCAAGATTGTCTTCCATTTCTTGTTCTGACTCTTGGACTTCATCTCCAGCTTCGCTTGTTTCATCACCTGTAGGGTCGGACTGCTCAGTTTCAACAGCCTCCTCCCCTATAGCTTCGTCCTCAGTTTCCTTGCCAGTTTTGGTAGGTGCAGTAGAACGTATCTCTGCAACCTCCGCGGCAAGCATAGTATTTATCCTCTCAGTGAGGTTGGATGTATGCGCTTGCGCCTCAATAGTCTTGAAGGCTTTGATAGCTAGGCGCAATGATGCTGTATCTGGAGCCTTTATCCAGATGCGTCCGTTTTGTCCAACCACTGTCTGAATTCTCAGGTGGTCTGTAATCATATTGATCATAGATCCCCTTCTACCAATAATTCGGGGTATCTTTGCTGGGCTAACATCAAAGAGCATACCTTTGTCCAAGACTCGAAGACCTCTTCCCTTCATTGATAGGAAAGGTCCGCTTTGTCTGTCAAAAGCTATTACTTCAGCTGAGATGACATCACCAATATCCATGTACTCTGAAATATCATCAGAATAGGGACGTCTCAGAGCGTTATTTGCGTGTAGTGATGCGCCATAGGGGCCACCAATATCAACCTTCCAGTTATTCCCAGCAACTGTGGTTATGATGCCAATTACAAGATCCCCTTCCTTAGGGATATACGCACCTTCCAGTGCAACAACTTTGACCGTGTTACCTCTAAGCTCAGCTAATCCAACAAGTGTGGAATAGATTTTACCATTCTCATCATATGTGCCGTAGGACGGTCGGTATCTGCCTTCTGCAAGTAACTGTCCCGGTACTACGACCTCGCGTTTTTGAAAGTATACTGCCAATTATTTTTTCCCTCTGTAATATCATTTTAATCTTCATTATTCTTCTATAGGGATTCAATCATCTGACGACTTCAATACGAATCTGACCCTTTGTAAGTCGGTTCAACTCATCATAGAGTTCCTGCCTTTTTTGAGCAGGGAGCTCTAGAAGACCAGTCCAAGAACCATCTAGATTCCATGACTCGGACTTGATGACCCCTGCATTGGAGACCATGTTGTATCCCTTTCCGGAGTACGCTGCAGGAATAGTAATCTGGAGTTTAACACTTTCAAAGGATATTGGAATGATGACTCTTAGAGCCTTGACCACGTTGGGGATCTGTTCATCAACACTAATGAAGGCGTCAATTTGCACTTTTGCCTCCACAAGAGCCTGACGAATTCGGTCAGGTGGATGGGGATGACCAGTTTGAGGATTCATGGCTCGTTTTGCGATGTGATCAATGATTGTCTCAGTCTTCTCATGTATGAGCTGAACTCGTTGTTCATGGGTGAGCTTGAACTCTCCTTGTTTAATGATCTCTGGAGCAATATCAAAGATTTCAGAGGAACCAAATGCATCCTTCACGAGACTCTCTGTTGCATGCTCTCCTCTCCTTGCATCTTCATATACTGTATAGGACTTTAGAATGTCCTCAAGGGGAATTTCTTCTCCACGTCGGTATTTGAATGCTAGATCAGGATCGACAAACAATTCAAACCTAAGGTGTCCTTTTTTAATGCCAATGACAACAGCATCTAACTCAAGCCAAGTATCACCGGATTTTCTGCCAGAACCTCCACCCATCAATTTCCATTCAACTCCTATTATTTCTTCACTGGCTTGGGCGGATTGAGAAATTTATCAATTTCAGCACGAGAGAGTTTCTCAAATTTGCGTGTCGCCAATGGTATCTTTGCAATCTCAACATTATCGGCAGAGAGGTCTCGTTCAGTAGCCTCCCGAAGTGCGCCAAGGGCCAGTTTAATTGCGTCAGATAGTGATTTTTCTCTCGAGTAGTTCTTCTCGAGAAATTCACCAGCCCTTGCGGTACCTTTGCCAATGACTGCAGCTAGGAATCCCCAATAGGTTCCAACAGGATCAGTCACAAAGAGTCTTGGAGAGTTATCAAAGTCAATAGACCCAATTATCATCGCAACGCCATATGGTCGGGCACCGCCGCCCTGAGTGAACTCTGCTTTCTTGTTACAGATATGTTCTGCAACAACCTCAGCAGGAACAGGTTCTTCATAGGTGAGCCAATAAGATTGAGCCTTAATCCTAGCTTCATAGAGAAGCTTACGAGCATCAGCCATTAGACCTGATGTTGCAGTGCCAATATGATCATCGATTTTGGCTATCTTCTCAACACTATCAGGCTCTTGCAATGGTTCGATTCTCTTCTCAGTGAGGAGAATGACTCCCTCGTTCACAAGAACTCCAATCGAGGTTGCCCCTTGTTCGACTGCCTTCTTTGCATACTCTGCAGCGAATATTCTTCCATCAGGGCTAAAAATGCTGGTACTCATATCATAACCAGCGCCAGAGATTCCAAACACAATGTATTCCTCCAAGAGTCATTAGAACTCACCGGAAGCCAGAACCCACAAGTGGGCATAGCCTGACAGTTCCAGGGGATGGTAAAGACTCCTTTGCAGTCAGCCACAAGTGATTCTATCACCTAGGCTTAACGGCAAATCTCCGAACTAGCCACATAAAGCTTCTGGTCTATCTGCAAAATTACAACTGAGTCCTATCTATTCTTGTGAGAGTAAGAATATCATTCTTGTAAGAGATAGAGATATACAACGAATCCGAGAGAGAGTACAGCTGAAACACCGCCAACTCCAGATCCGAACATGAGCCAAGACATAGCAATGACTAGAATGAAGATTACGATTACTTCAAGCCATCCTGCTCTAATATTAGAAATGAATAATCTGAGATTGAATACAGTGACAGAAAGAAAGATGAAAACACCAAGCATGGTTAGTGCTTCAATCAGAATTGTAACGTATGGATTAAAGTCGTTCAGTATATCGATTGGACTTGTTTCAACTTCACTGAGAGAAGTCCAAGCCCATAACGTAAGCGCAATAATCATGAATGCAACTGTGAGTATAGTCGTAATCGCTGTAGAGCGTATCATTTCGCGTCGTTCTGGGATATCATCGCTCACTGTTGTTCACTCCGACCTTGAAAATCGAGGGTTTATGTTTCACTCTTAAACATACCGACCGATTCAAGGTTGTCCGTGTTGCTGCATTGATGAATCTTCCCCCACTCGGGCGTTTCCGAATTTTGTGTTTTGCAGGTAGTATAATTATCAAGCCATCTTTGATGGAATCATTGCAACATTCTACGTAAATCAGTGCTCATGATTGTGATCCCTTTTTTCCTCAATCGCTATTGATTGATTAAATGTTTCAACCAAATCCGCAGGCGTTGATGTGGTTTCTTCAACATCCATATGTACTCTTTCTCGTATTCGTTTAACCTGAAGTGCCAGAATATATGAGAGTGCGGCTAGAATTCCAGCAATTGCACTCGGAGAAACATAGACAACGAACGAGGTGGTCAATCCAATGAGCTCTGCAATGAGGGCAATCATGAAAACCGTGATGATCACACCTCTAACAGATTTCACAAGCTCATTAGATGCAGCTGCAGGAGCGACTAGTATTGCATATACTAGAATGGCACCTACGGCCTTGGTTGCTAGTGCAATCGCTAGAGCTGAAATAATGAGCATAAGGTAGTGATATGCACGTGCATTCATTCCGTGAGCGACTGATCCTTCCATGTCCACACTGACATAAACAAACTCTTTGTTGAACATCAGTGTTATCACTCCTAGAAGGACAGCTGTACTTGCCAACATGATAACATCAAGGTCGTTGAGAAGGAGGATATCCCCAACAAGATATCCCCAAATTTGAGGGACTCGGTAAGGGGGAATATAGTACATCAAGAAAACAGCAAGACTCATTGAAAGAGCGAAAGACACACCAACAGCGACCTCCATTTTCTGAGTAATACCAGATTCTCCAGCATACCCAGTAAAGATAGCTACAAGAACACTGAAGAGTAAGGCACCAAGAACAGGATCAAACCATGGAACAAGTCCGGATTCCTGAAGGAATATCCCAAGGGCGGTCCCTCCGAGAGCTGCGTGAGCAACTCCAGATGCCATGAACGAGAGCCCTCTGAAAACAAGAAATGTCCCACTGGCTGCTGCAATCACTGCCACAAGGACAGCCGCTAGCAAAGCGCGTTGGAGAAATGGACTGGTTATGATTATCTGAATTATGTCAATCATGACGATCAAATCCTGAATCCCGTGTGAGACAGTATCTATGACCAGAGTGTTCCACAATCTTTGCTGTCGGGCCGTAGACCTTTTTGATTAGCTCAGGCTCCATTATAGAGCAGGGTTCACCTATTCCAATAACCGTATTCTTCAGGAGTAGCACATCCTGCACCATTGTGTGTATTGGATTTAGATCATGAGTAATCATGATGATGCTAACATCATTCTCGCGATGATAACGACCAAGGGCATCAACAATAAGGTCCTGGCTCTCCACGTCAGTTCCTGCAAGAGGCTCATCAAGCACAAGGATAGATCCCTCTCCTGCTAATGCTCGTGCTACAAGCACTCTCTGTCTTTGACCTCCAGATAGTTCTGGAAAAGGATGGTTCCAAAGGGACTCCATATTCACCTGACGAAGTGCTTCTTTGGCAATCTCCGTGTCTCTAGAAGATGCGAATCTGGGCGGAAGTTTCTTGAGCAGTCTACCCATAAGCACAATGTCTTTCACCTTCATTGGTACTGCAAGCTCAATACGGTCTCTCTGAGGGACATACCGAACTAATTTTCGTATCTTACTCACTTGCTTGACTGAATCATATCCTAATACTTTGATAGAACCCTGAGCAGGTTTAATGAGCCCAAGTGCAGCCTTGACTAGTGTTGATTTTCCGGACCCATTGGGTCCGATTATCGCCATAAAACTAGGAGAGTTGATTGTAAAGGACACGTTATGCAGGGCAAGCTCTCCATTGGGATACCTGACAGCGAGATTGTGTGCCTCTATTAGGGGAGGAGTACTCATTGTTTGCCGCCTCCAACCAGATTGACCTCGACCCTCAGCACTTTCTTTTGTGACCTCAGCTTCTTTAAGAAGGACCGGGCTATTTTGGCATCAGCATCTAGAATCATCACCTCAGTGCAGTTACCATCTGTTGTATGAGCATGGATTGTCGCAGTTAGATATTTTCTAAACTCATGTTGGACCATGTTGATATTGTGGCCTTGTCCTTTCTTATAATAAACAGCATTGAAAATTACGGTTACGGGTCCTTCCGCACTTTCTAGACTCCGATGTTCTGAAAGCAATTTTTGTACAGCATGTCGAACGACCTCTGACCTATTTGAGAATCTACCCTCTTTTTGGAGAGATTCTAATTCAGCAAGATCGGAATCAGACATTGAAATAGCAACAATGGGCATTGTTATCACCGCATGACGGCCATATGAGTTAGTAACTATTTCACAATCCTTAATAACGTTTCAGAAAGAGCGTTAGACTGGACTGAGAAACTTTGCTATGTGATGTTCTGGTGAGTAGGTGTGATACATAAAAAATCAGCATTTCTTCTGTTTGTACTGCTAATAATTCCTCTAATGGTTAGTGGGGCTGTATTAGAGGTTCAGGCGCAAGTTCAACCAGTACTCGACGTTGCAGTATCAATACCATCACTCGCAGGCATTATAGAAGAAATTGGCGGTCCGCTGGTTCGCGTATCAGTCCTTCTTGAGCAACAAACGGATCCTCACACCTTTACCGTCACTCCTGCAATCATAGCTACAGCAGAAGCTGTTGATCTACTTGTTTTTACAGGACACTTCCATTGGGAAGGTGATCTTGCCAATCAAACTGACACGCCCTTCATATCGCTCCATGATGAGAATGCATGGGAAAATTACGAGGATTACGGAGCGACACTATCTCCGTTACCAGGTGGAATTGAGTTTGAAGGCACTAATACTAACCTTCATGCATACTGGCTTCTACCCAACAATGCGATGGCCATCGCGAATGCTACCCGAGCAGCACTTACGACTTTGAACTCAACTCTCAGTGACTCGTGGAATACAAATTTCGAGTCCTTTGTACAAAAGATGGACAACCTCCAGTCACTGGTGGGCACGTTTAATGATATTCACAGTTTCTCAGAGATGCGAGCAATAGTAGTTTCTCCAGCTGAAGCGTATGTTGCTGAAACATTTGGAATACAATGTGACGCGGTTCTTCAGGTTGAGGACATCACATTGTCAGGAGCAAAGCTTCTAGAGGTTCAGAACGCTTTAAAAAACAGGACAGTCGAATTAATTCTTGGCTCAGATGTTTCACAATTTCAGGCAGGAGGAGAGTATGCCTACCAGCTTCAAGCAGACTATGGAGGAATTCTCATTTGGTGGCAGACTGTGTTCTATGCAGAATCAGATTACTTCTCTATGATGGCTTTTAATCTTGGAGCCCTTGTATCAGGAATAGAAGGCAGATCAGGTGGAACAACAAATGAGAGTGTGAATATTGGATTGATTGCACTCGTATCTGTCCTCGGAATCATCGTTGTGATTGAAACAATTCTCCTGATTCAGAGAGCAAGAGCTGAGTAGCTCAACAATATCTATTTGACATTTGTACCGAGACGTCTGTTATATACTGCCATCTCTAGCTCGGAAAGCTCATCCTGCAACTTCTGGTATTTCATTTCAAATTCGTCGATTCCTACTAATCCAGCTTTCTTATCGGTCACAAGTTGTTTCAATGCTTTCTGGCGGTCATGAATCTGACTCTTGATATACTCCCAATCTTCTTTATTGGAGGCAATGAAATCACCCCAACTTGTACTGGAAGAGCTATCTTGTTCCAGCTTGTGGACAATATCATCAAGTGATTCTTTGATTTTGCTAGGATCCTTTTTCGACTCACGTTCAGTCAAGATTGTTGCATCTCATCGTACAATCCCTTCCAAGCCAATATATGCCTTCAGATTGAGCATATAGCTAGCCCAGCAGAAACGATACAAATGGAATGATAGGTAGGAGGAAGAGCGTTCCAACCGTCACTATTGTCGCAGCCCTTTCAGCGTCAAGCTCAAAGCTCGTGGCATAGACAACAGTCAGAACAGCAGGAGGCATCAGAGCTTCAAGAATAATGATAGAGGTGGCCATTTGCGAGAGACCAGAAAGAATGATGATTGGTATCGCAATTAGTGGTACCAATAGTTGTCTTATACCAACGACCTCCAAGGCAGCTCTAATATCAACAAGAGAGAACCGTATTCCTACGCTAATTCCAACAGAAATCAGTGCAAGATACGTTGTCAGGGGACCTGCGAACGAAAGTGCAGTAGCAAGGTCTCCAACCAACTTGACCTGCGCTGCGAATAGGACTAATGCTATAATCGCTGCAATAAAGGGAGGAAAGGTAAGTGCTTCTTTCGCAATTTTAAACCACTGAGAAGTCTTACTACCATAAATGGCTCCCAAAAACGATCCTAGTGTTGCTAGAAGTATCATCTGCGTGAGAGAGAAAATGATGACAATAGGTATCCCTACACTACCGATAAACATCAACACCAAAGGCAGTGGTATGAATAGGGCGTTATTGAACGTGACACAGAGATAGAAAACACCCTTTGTCGAATCATCAATATCTCGTTTCCAAAGTCGGATATACATCAGAGTAGGACCCAGAAGAAGAACCAGCAGTACCAAAGCCACTATGAGGGGTATATCTAGCATCGAGTCTGGAGAGGCTGTGAGTAATGTGTAAATGAAGAGTAGGGGGATTAGCAGATTAATCAACAAAAATGTGAGGTGTTTATTGATTGTCTTTCCTACACCTGATACTTTTGCAAATATATAGCCGATTATAATAAGTCCGTAGAAGACACCAAACTGTAAGATTGTATCAAGTATCGTTTGAAAGGTGAACACCCAAATACGCCGATACTGAACCACGGAATAATCTGCCGGAAGAGGAGCAGACTAGACAGACTTTTTTATCTCCTGCTCATTGATAGAAACAGGCATTCGTGGAGACAGACTAGTGGTAACGGATGATGAGATTCTATCGACCATTCAGAAGATGATTAGCAGGGCAGAAGAGCCGAAAATGCAGAAACACTTTGTGAGCTTTAACAAGAGCCTACTTATGTTATTTGATGATCTTGAGAAGAATATAGCAATCATCTTTGAGAATGGAAAAGGCACGGTTGAGTTAGGGACAATTGAAGAACCAAATATGACTATCAAGACAGATAGTAGGACCATAATCGATATAATTGAGGGGAATCTTTCAGCTATGCGCGCTTTTATGAGCGGAAAAATCAAGGCCGATGGTGCTGCAAAAGATTTGATAAAATTGCAACGTTTATTGAAGTCGTAATCATCAGTAATGTCTAGTTGAAATCTATTCCTAACTCACGTAGAGCTCCATCTCGCGGTATACCCGTAGCTCGATCCCAATCTCGATACTCGTAATAGTCCTTCAACTGAAGATTGACATCTGGAACAAAGTCGTCTGTAACACCTTCAGCATGAGGTATAAGAAGGGGCTTAGGTAATCGCTCATCTTGGATGTTAAGACCGCATCGCAAATTGAACAGTCGCTTCATCGTGACAGCACGTGCTCCAATTCTGAGAATGTCTTCCATTTGGTAGGACGTTCCTATTGCTAGATTCAGAAGTTCAATAATCGTCTTTGGCGGGACAATAGCGAAGTGGCACATAATAACTGAATCACAGAATGCCCTGAAATCTTGAGCTCGAGCAGCAATCCTTCCTTTACCTTCGTTTTCGAGCCGATCACCACTGGTTATTCCAAGTTCCCGAACATCAGCACCCATATCAACGCTATACATATCACCTTCAAGGTGAGTGGACCCTCTAGAAGCCATAGTGTACACAGTAGTCATTCCTGAGAAAGCACGGGGATCATGGTTTGGGATTTCGAGACCTTTGACATGAAGCACCGAATCCTCAGCCCCGAATGTCTTGCCAACATTGAGCGATCCTTCTGCAAGCACATCCCCAATCTCTTGACGTCTAGCAATTGCATGAATGAGCTCAATGACTCTATCAGGATCATTCCATTGTAAGCCATAATCTGCTTTCCCTATATCACAGAGATACGTCGCAAAGGCAATTGTACTGCCACAACTAATAGTATCCATTCCGTATTGATTGCATAAACGGTTCATGAGTGCGATTTTCTTCAGATCAGATATCATGAGATTGGTTCCAAATGCGGCAAGAGTCTGATATTCAGGTCCCGCAATGTTCTCAAGGTCAAACTCTGGTATTGTCACTTTTCTTCCGCAACCAATGGGACAGGAGTGACATGCACTTCTTCCTGTGAGTATCTCACCTAACGCTTTTGCATTAATGAGATCAGCGTCATCAAATTCAATCTCTTGGAAATACTTGATTGGAACATCATTGAACATCATCCCGATGTCGAGATACATCGCAGTACCTTGGTCTCGGAGCATCGACATAGCTTCGCCCAGAATCTTTGACGATGAGCGTGCTAACTCTTTGAACTCGTCAGGCGAAGCTAGGGGCGTACTGTGGGATCCAGAAACAGTAATAGCTTTCAATTTCTTAGAGCCCATAACAGCTCCCAAACCACATCGTGCTGCAGCACGCTCGTCATTTACGATACTTGCATATTTGACGAGATTCTCACCCGCAGGACCGATACAAGCGACCTGTATGCCTGTCTGATCACTCTTCAATGCCTTTTGAGTTTCCTCGGTAGTCATACCCCACAAATGCTCAGCAGAATGAAGAGAGGCAATACCATCACTCACATCGAGGATCAAGGGTGTTTCCGATACTCCTGTGACAATGATGCCATCAAATCCGGAACTTTTTATTTTGGCTCCAAAGTGTCCACCAGAGTGGGATTCGCCCCATAATCCTGTAATAGGAGACTTCCCACAAACTACATGACGTCCAGTGCAGGGAGCAAGAGTACCTGTCAAGGGGCCAGTCATGAAGAGGAGCATATTATCAGGACCAAGGGGGTCAGTCATTGGGTCCAATAATTCGTATATCAGATTGCTTGCATATCCACTACCCCCCAAAAACCGAGTAGTATTTTGGCTCTCAACTGGAATTGATCTTGTCACCTTTTTTGATAGATCTGCAATCAATATCTTTCCATGATAGCCGGGCATTCAATAACCCCTCATCATTTCCCAAACATCTTGCTCATCTTCAACGACTTCCTCCGGAAGATATGCTGGAGTACCTACTTGCTTAGCAATCATGTAAATCTTACAAATTCGTTCGAGCAGGATAGCAAGGTGTAGAGCTTCTTTCAGCGTCTTCGCAATGCATACTGCGCCATGATTACCAATCAGTGCAGCACTTCTATCCTCCATTGCTTCTCGAACATTTGTTGCTAGGTCTTTTGTTCCAGGCATAGCATACTTACTGACTCGAATCTCTGAACCAAGTTTAGGCACGGTCTCGTCAATAATCGGAGGGAGTGGTTCATTTAGGATAGCCATTGCACAAGCATACACACTGTGTGTATGTACTATTGCCTTAGCATCTTCTCTTGTGTTGTAAAGCTCAAGGTGCATCTTGTATTCGATACTCGGATTCCTACTTCCTTCAAGGACACCACCATTCAAGTTGAGGACAACCATATCATCGCTACTCATCTCAGAATAATGGATGGAACTTGGAGTTATCACAACATGGTCATCCACACGGATGCTGGCATTGCCAGCTGAACCAATCACTAGGTCATTCTTCAACATCTGTATGCAGATGTCTAGAAGTTCTTTCTTTGTTTCCTCGTACACTCTCACTCACCTTCACAAAACATACTTGACCATTTGGAGAAGTAGGATTTGTACAAATCGGCACGATCGTCAGGATTGGATGGTGATTTCCATTGGACCATTGCCTTAGTAGCATCTATCAATTTTGGATAATGATCAGCACCCCTGGCGGCGCATATTGCTGCTCCAAGTAGACTACCTTCTGGTTGAAGTGGGGTTTTCACAGAGTGCCCAAGAACATTGGCAAGCATATCGGGCCATACTTTTGACTGAGTCATGCCTCCAATAGTCTTGAAGCAACTTGCTTTTCGATAAGCCTCTAACTGAACGCAGTTGCCTTTCACCGCATAAGCAATATTCTCGAGGACTGCATGTATCATTCTTGCAGAGTTAAGAGGAACGACTTGGGGTAGAGCAGGCTGTGGAAAAACCATCTTCGCTTGTTTGACATCAGTAATCTGTTGGCAATTCATAATGCTTGGGCCTAACGTAGCAAATGTTTCATTACTTCCAGGAGGAATGTCAACGAGAATCTCATCAAGATGATCAAAAGTTGTTCTTCTACAATTCTCAGGGTCCTTTGCCCGTTCGCAGAGAAGTCTGACAACCCATTCCAAATATGCGCCTGTCAGAGTGGCATTGCTCTCAAGTACCCATTGACCCGGAATCATATGACATCCGGTCCAAATTTTCTGTGTGGGGTCGCAATAAAGGTCGTCTATAATCATCATCACAGGAGCAGTGCTTCCAGCAACGACTGCTATTTCTCCTGACTTAGCATCGCTCGCCAACAGCGCACAATGGGTATCCGCCCCACCTTGAGCAATTGGAAGACCCTTGGGCAATCCACAGGCCTTGTGAGCTTCTGTTGTCACTTCACCTACTACTGTTCCAGTTTCTCGGATTTCTGGCAGTATATTGGTATCAATATTAACTGCCTCTGCGACCTCATCACTCCACTCACCAGTTCTGATATCCATGAAACCAGTGCCACTTCCAGCTGATGGGTCGGTTACGAAGATATTCCCAAGTTTATAGGTTATCCAGTCATTCAAAGGTAGTATATGGGCTACCGATTCAAAAATTTCAGGTTCTTCCTCCTCAAACCATGAAAGACGTGCAGGAGAGAACATGAGAGGCGGCCAGCAGCCCGTAATCTCATGGTACTCCTCACCAAGTGCTTCCTCGATAATGTATTGAGTCATGGCTCCACGTGCATCAATATTAGGACCAGCATAGACCTCCTTTCCATCCTTATTGATAAAGACACAACCATGCCTTTGACTCGTAGTAGCTACAGCTGAGATATCAGAAGACTTCACTCCGGAGGTTTTGATTGCAGTCTTCGTAACTTTGCAGGTCAAATACCAGAAGTACTCCGGGTCAAATTCCTTTGCAATCTCGAGATCGATTGGAGTTGTGTAATCCCATGGCTCTCTGCCAATCCCTAGAACTTTCCCAGTTAACTCAAAGATAAAACAGCGCACGCCAGTAGTACCAGCATCAATAGCTGCAACAACCATCTTTAGTCAAACACCTCCGGATTCACTACGTTTCTAGGTCTTTTCCCCTGCGTAAACTCAATAATTGCATCAGTGATAATCCTGGATTGCCGTTCTATTGTCTCAATGGTATTGCTTCCCATATGCGGCATAACGGTGACGTTTTCCAATTCAAGGAATATATTATCGCTATCTACAGGTTCCATAGAGAATACATCTAATCCGGCTCCTGCAATGGTACCATCACGCAGTGCATCAAGCAGAGCATCTTCGTCAGTAATCGATGCTCTTGCAGTGTTGATGAAGACAGCAGTGCTCTTCATCAGAGCAAATTCTCTTGCGCCAATGAGCCTTCGGGTTTCTTCTGTGGGCGTACAATGAATTGTCACAATATCAGATTCTCTCAGAAGAGTGTCAAGGTCAACTACCTTTGCGTTTACTGCTTCTACACGTTCATGTTTCACATAGGGATCGTAGACAAGAATACTAACCCCAAATGGCACAAGTCGTTTGGCTACTTCAAACCCAATACTCCCAAGACCAATTATTCCAACAATTCGACCGTTTAGCTCGAATCCCTGTAGTTTTGAGTACATATCAGCAAAATCCTTGAAGTCATCAACAAAGAAGTCATCCTTTAGTAGTAGCTCCGCCTTTTTGAAATGACGCACTTGGTTAAGCATTAATGCTATTGTCAACTCGTCGACAGCTAGAGTGTTCCGACCTGGTACTGCGAGAACCGGAATACCCTTGGCAGTTGCAGCTTCAACCGAGATGTTGTTGGGATCTCCCCGAACTGCGCCAATTAACTTGAAACGGATCTTTTCAAGTATGGGTTCTTTGATTTCATCACCTTCGACTATCAAGACATCATAGTTACCATCCTCTAATATCTTAAGCAAAGACTCACCCATGTGTAGTTTGCCTGTTTCAAGCCAACTGTGATAATCGACAACGAATCCTTCATCGTGAAGCTGTTTCAAGCAAGAATCTGAGAATGGTGCTGTGATGAGGATTTTCAAGTCAATACACTCCTAATGCAAAAACTACGAATGTAAACGAGCCTTTAAACATTCATCGAAAACAGTCAAAAATCGAGTTTGCGGCGCAAACCACAATGTAGTTCAAAGATTGTCCTACTATTATATTCATTCTACGTTTCTATAGTACTAGTGAAAAACAATGTCTGAATCTGCAATCACGATAACTAATCTAACAAAACGGTTCGATGATATAACTGCTCTCGACAATCTCAGCCTTGAGATTGCTTGGGGCGAGCTGTTTGGTATCCTCGGACCAAATGGTGCAGGCAAGAGCACTGCGGTGAATATTCTCAACACGCTTTTAGAACCTACAGATGGTTCAGCAACCGTCGACGGGCATGATGTGGTTTTTGACCCTGAGGGAGTTCGGAAAGTAATCGGAGTCTGTCCTCAGGAACCAGCATTCTATCCTCATCTCACCGGTGCAGAAAATATCACTCTCATGGGAGATATGCACCTCGTGCCTAAGGATGTCCTCAAGGAACGAGTCAAGACTATGGTCGAGAAAATCGATATGCAGGGTCACATTAACAGACGTGCGAAGGATTACAGCGGGGGAATGATTCGCCGGGTCAGTATGCTCATGGCTTTAATCAGTGATCCAAAGGTTGCTCTGCTAGACGAGCCTACGGTTGCGATGGATCCGAAATCTCGTAGAGCTGTCTGGGACTTCATTCGTGAGCTGAAAGAGCAAGGCAAAGCAATCATTCTCACAACACACTACATGGAGGAGGCTCAGGAACTCTGTGATAGAGTGGCTATCATTGATGAGGGAAAACTGATTGAACTTGGAGCTCCTGAGGACTTAATGGAGAAATATCATGCCAAGAACTTGGAAGAAGTCTTCCTGAAACTCACTGGAAAGAAGCTGAGGGAGGCCATATAGATATGAATCTACGACGGATACTCGCATTAACTAGGAAAGACTTGAAGAAGCTTACAAGAGAACCAGCTGTTCTCTTCCTTCTGATAATATTTCCAATCACGATTACATTCGTATTTGGTCTTGCATTTGGTGGAATTGGAGGAGGAACTACCACAAGTTTTGATGTAGGTCTTCTGAATCTAGATGTCACTGGCCCTCAAGCAGACTGGGGTCATGAATTTATTGGTAATTTGACATCTTCAGGGGTCTTTGTTGTTCAATACTATGATGACAATGTCACCGGACAAGCGGATTTGCTCCAAGGCAGTATTGATGCCTTCATCATTATTCCAGAAGGCTTTGGGAATAGTGTTGTATCATATTATGATGCTCCATTTAATACAAGCGCATGGATGAACACGACCATTGGCCTCTATGTCGACAGCGGATCTCTAATGGCAGTGTCAGCAGTTCCCCCACTCGTACAGGAAGCTCTAATGAAGACCATCTTTGGTGCCGATGCAATGGCTATTGGTCTACCAGTTGAGATTGGCAGTCCAGCTCTAGTAGAGTCAAGCACTGTCACTCAATGGGACTATATGGCACCAGGAATCTTTGCTTTCTCAGCGATTTTCCTGACAATGATTGTGGCACAATCAATGACATACGAGAGAGATGAAGGACTATTGAAGAGGCTGAGAACAACTCCAGCATCGTCAGCTGAATATTTGGTCAGTCAGACTGTTACCTATATGATAATTGCAGTTTTTCAGGTAGCACTTGTACTAGCTTCATCCTTTGTAATAGGCTATAGACCTGCAACAGGGCTCGCAGGAATAGCGTTCACCTTTGTCATCGCTTTGGCGTTCTCATTAGTTGCGGTAGGATTTGGTCTGATTGCTGCTACAATTTCCAAGTCAGCTGAAGTTGCAACGGGAGTGAGCTTCATCTTCATCATGCCACAGATGTTCTTTGGTACCTTCATGCCATTGGGTGGAGCAACTGAGATGATTGCGAAGTTTATGCCAAGTAACTATGTCACGGAAGCAATAGCAACATTATTCCTCAGGGGCGCGCCTATAACAACTCCAAGCATCTGGACTAACTTGGCGATAGTATCGGTAGTCGGAGTCATACTCATAATTGTGGGAATCATTCTATTTGAGAGGTTCGGTTCCCGTTAGGAGTCCCTGAAGGGACTCCATCTTTTTATTAAGGAGGTTTATCAAAGTTGAATTTAATGTGTGGAATAGAGGTGATCTATTGAATCCTGTTAATGGTGAAAATGAGGAAGAATTGGTTGAGAAAGCAAAGCAACTACTTCTGCTTACTGACCTCATTGATAAATATCCAAAGGTAGTGGCTCGTAGGGTTTCTGGATTGGTCTACCTCCTCATTGCTGGAGGTATATCCTTTGCTACACTAATCTACATGTCTCTACAAAATGTTCTTGGGCCTATCGATCCAGTATTGGTAAATCTTGGATTTGTTGGATTGAGCCTATTCTTCTCATGGTTAGTGGCTTTTAGACTAGTATTACCACTCACTCAATCATATCCTCAGGAACCAAAACCAAAAGAGGGAGAAAAAGCTCCTTTCATCATTTGGGGTGTTCTTGCAGTTGCTATAGTAATCGTCGCACTAATTACCTTTTCAACGAGTAATGGTGTTCTGTTCATACCCTTTTTGCAAATCATTATGGG
>JAEOUM010000109.1 GCA_016839275.1 Candidatus Thorarchaeota archaeon | reverse complement strand
GTTCAAGATTAGGAAAGCTAACCTTCGCCACATTAATAGCCTCCTTGAAATACATTAGGTGCCATAATATTGTCTGGATCTATGGCGTTCTTTAGTGTTCTATAGAGTTGTATAAAGTTCTCTTCTACCTTCTTTAAAGTACGATTCTCCCAAAGAAGTCCATTCCAATAGGGGCACCCTCCTGTTTCCATGGCTGCGTCAAGCATCTCATTCCATGCTTTCTCAGCCAACTCCATCTTATCCCTCCTTGGTGCGAATATTGTCACCCAGGCTGCCGTATATGCTCTATCTACGGCAAGAGCATCTGCAATCCATTTTATTCCGTGATTTTCAAGATTATATTTCTTGAAGATTGCACGCATCCGTTTCATAAGTTCTGGAAGGCGTGCTATTGGCCGTAGGTGACAAGTATTCAACCAGAAACCATTGTTGTACATCGGTTGTACTTCATTGAACTTCTCTGCCCAATGTATCTGGGCTGCAAAATTACCAAGATCTTTGCCTTTCAGTTCTTGTCCAATCTCTCGGATTATTTGCACCTTTCTCTCAGCTAGCTGCTGGTCTGTTTCCATAATCACGCTATGTATTGTCGCGTTTATTCCGGGATGGCTATCTAGCAAGCCTGGGAAATATGTATCTGCAGACTCTCTAGCTAGAAGACAATTCAGCTCCTCCGTTAATCCCCTCTTTTGAATCTCTAATAATGCAATAGCTGCGTCTTCAAGGCTAGTAAATCCCAAGTCGATGTAGGTAGAAAATGGAGCCTTTGGATAGATCTTGAGTGTTACCTTTGTCTTAACACCAAGGGTTCCATGATCTCCTAGAAATATTCCAGTAAGATCAGCAAACGAGGAATATCTAGTGAACACCTGAGCATCCTTATTCCATGCAGATCCTGTGCGTACTATTTCTCCATTTGGTAGGACCACCTCCAATGATACAACTCCTTCAGGAGCTGGTCCGAATTTCGATGCGGCGTACCCCATACTATTGATACTAACAGACCCAGCAATAGTTGCTGCATTACCACCATAAGGTCCACGAAAGCCAAGTTTGTATCCCTGGTCATCAAGGATGTGGATAAGCTCAGCCCATCTCATTCCAGATTCAACAGTGACAGTCATGACATCTTCATCTAGTTTGACAAGTCGTTTCATATTGACCATATCGAGCATCACAGCATTAGGAACTCTTGGCAAACATGCTCCGCAGATACCATTTCTTCCTCCAGAGGGTATGATTGGCGACTTGGTTTTAGCACAGAGCCTGACAATGTCCTGTACTTCATGAACGCTGTTTGGCATTACCACAATTCCAGGTCTCTCTGCTTCAAGGTGACATGCATCTTTAGAATAAGCCGAGATGATTACCTGATTGTCGTTCACTCGATCTTGTCCAACAATAGCCACCAGTTCCTGATAGAGTTGATGAATGGCTGAAGCCTTAACGACAGTCATGTTTGAACCTCACTAGGTCTTTTGACATGCGGCTATAAGTAATCAACGCTTTGAACGAGCATATTTCCAATTATTCAACTTGGGTGCATAAACCACTCATGTTAACGAATAACCCTTTATGTGACTTTAAACGTCATTGACTATGTGATATGGATTGACTAGAATCGCAGTAATACTTGGACGAGGTGGACATACTGCGCAGACATTTGCATTAGTTGATCAACTCGGTCAACAGTATGATTATCTGTATCTGATTGGGATCCTTGACTCACTAACATCTAAGAAAATCAAGATTCCCGGAAGAATTCTTCCAGTGATTCCACCACGACTCCTCCCCCAAGACTCTAGAATTATGTCAATCCTTCGTACTCTAGCCACCCTATCCCTGTCCTTCGTCTACCTACTCATCTTCCGTCCAAAGATTATCATCAGCTGCGGCACAGGTCTAACGGTACCAATCTTTTATGTTGCCCGAATCATAGGTATCAAGACGGTTTTCATTGAGAGTATGTCACGAATTGAGTCACTCTCCATAACTGGCCGCTTGCTCTTGGGCAAAACTGATCTTTTTGTCGTCCAGTGGCCAAACCTTGCGGCAAAAATACCCGGAACAACTTATGGAGGGCAATTGATATGATCTTCGTGACAGTCGGTACTGCTCATTTTGATCCGCTTCTTGAAAAGTTGGATGACCTTGTTGAATCTGGAGTAATCAAAGAATTTGTTGTTGCTCAGATTGGTCGAGGATCATATATTCCAAGGAACTTCAGATATTTCAGATTCATTCGGAGCTTGAAATCAGCATATGATAAGGCGCATGTTATCATCAGCACAGGGGGTGCTGGTACTATCATGGAATGTGTACACCGAGGTCTCCGGCTTGTCGTTGTCGAAAACACTACACTCATGGAAGGTCATCAATCGCAGTTAATTACCGAAATGTCACGCCGAGGCCATTTAGTCTGGTGCAAAGATCTTAATGACTTGGCTCTGTCCATTAATGAAGCCCTCACTCGTAACTTCACTCCATTCATTGCAGAGCCTCCTCTTGTTCCTGATATGATTCGAAAGATGCTGAAGTAGTAGATTCGTTTGGCGCCAAAGCTGCTAGTGCACACATCGCGAATTACAGCTGTGATTTTCTTTTCATATCTGGATTAGTATATGGATAATACCTAGGTTAGACGTAACTATTATCTGGATTTGATGTATAGTTTATATGAGAGTTATTTCCAATGGAAGCAGAGGTCCGTTATCTTACGACCTTCAACCATGTGAGATGAGGCAATTTGAGCGCAAAGACACCAAAAGCACCATCCAGGATTAATCCCCTTGGACTGTGGCAATCGGTTCGGCTCTTCAACTTAAATGATGAAGCAGCCAAGAAACTTACGGGAGCTCAGTTAGCTAATATCTTCAGCGGCATG
This sequence comes from Candidatus Thorarchaeota archaeon, assembly GCA_016839275.1. GTDB lineage: Archaea > Asgardarchaeota > Thorarchaeia > Thorarchaeales > Thorarchaeaceae > SMTZ1-45. The sequence continues at coordinate 4,676 of JAEOUM010000109.1, read as the reverse complement.
GCTCCTTTCGATGCGAATAAGGATCCTAAGGCTGGATTTACTAGCATAGACTCTCGTGGAAAGACTGTCATCGCTGATTTTACAGCAGCATTCAATGTCGTTGCTCATGCATTCGATGCGGCTGGTGAGCGAACTGACAATAAATACACAACAATAGAAAGAGGAAACATCACGGTTAGATTAGATGATAAAATTGCGGAGATTCGAGGCTCTGGGAGATTGGCAATGAGATTTCGTCGGATTCTAATGGACTCGACAGATATTGTTGCTGAACCTTTGTTTATCGATAAAGAGGCTAGAAGGGCAATCTATGACAAATTGATTAAGCCCACAGAAGCTCCGCCAAAGCCTTTAGAGATTAATGTCAGTCATATTGCGTATATTGATGTCGAGAAAAAGGAATTGAAGCAGGCAGAGTTCCGCGGTGATAAACTTCAGCATAAGGCTGAGGTAGGTCATTATGGTCGAATGTATGGTGGCACAATATCTAGGTTCTCTGGAATCTTCATATATCCCAGCAACACTCCATACAAGACTACGGTGAATTATGAGAATTCTTCAATAATGGTCTTCAAAACCTCAGACGGAATTCTTGAGAAAGATTTCCGATGGATAATCAAAATGCTCGTTGATAATGCCTCACTATAGGTCAGATGGGGTAGGTTAGTCTAGCCTACCCCTCTCATCTGCGTGCAGGTCACATCCAGTCTTTCGTTTCTCTCTTGATAGCCACTATGGTACGGGTATTCTCAATGTACCATCTAGTCTTGTCTCTAAAAATGGGCCAGAATTCGAAGAAACTCTGCGGATCTTCAGACTCAATCAATAGGAATCCATTCCAGTCTGACCCCCACGCATACTTGTAATCACCAATAATCGGCAACTGCTCCGGCCAGCTCCCTTTTGCAAACTCACTCCAGAATTCCTTGGCTTTTCCAGCCTCCTCAGGAGTCATGAGATGGTACCGATAGAAGACAATGAATGCATAAGTCATCTTTCTCTCTCCGTTCTGAATCTATTATATGATGATTAAAAACATTGGGAATCAGAGACAGCATGCATTTCTGCAAAATTACATAGGTGGATTAAAAAGTCCAGTTCTAGACTTGAACTATGAGGGATATGCCTACAGGTTCCGATGACATCGTACGACGTGATTATCAACATGGCAAGGTCGCCTATGCTTTTCAGTGGAATACATCCAATCATCTACGATTCGGCAATCAAAAAGGAGATTTGGCCTCACTCTGGGCACATCTCAAGACAATCCAGTCGGGTAAGATACCTGAGGCTCTCTTCTCAGATCCAATGTTCACAAGAGCATCAAGACTCCGTCTGGTGAGTATGCCCCAGTCAAAGAAAGTTGGGCTTAGAAAACAACTCGAACGAACGGGATCAATTACATGCAGTGTTGATGATGAACTTGTTACTAAGTTGCGTCAGTACCACCTCTCTCGTAATGATATGAGCTTCTCTGCTGACCATGGAATCCTTCAAGATTTTCTAATTCACGATCCCAATACCCTGGCAATCGAAGTCCCGGTCTGGTCAGAACGCTACGGTATCACGGGTCATATTGACCTAATACGATATGTTGAAAGTGCTATACAAATCAGTGACTACAAACCTGGTTCTTTAGAATCCACCAAACGAAGATTCCTAGATTCACTACCTCAAGTTTCAGCCTATGGAGAGATGATTGCTCATCATCTTGCAGGCACTCTTAGGGCTGCTCTAGAAGCTCCTCTTTTACCCAAGATTCGCTGCTCTATATTCTCTACACATTCTTGCTGGCATTTTGGGGCTGAATTATTTGTTCAACTTCAAGCAATGGGTTATCTTCAAGACATCTAGTCTCTGCCATTTGTTACAATTGACATCTTTACACTTTCTTCAACAGTTGGAGGTTGCGTAGCAATCCCACTCCACTTCAGATTGATCATTGGACGTTCGGAAACCTGCCCCTCCCTAATTCGTGAGAAGTAGTTCTCTGTTAGTATGCCAAAATTGCCTAAAGCAGGATCTACAGGAATCCACCCTTTTTGCTCCAGAAAGACTTCGCACCATGCATGAGCCTCTGGGTCAGAATTTCTTCGAAAGACATGACCAACAACCCTTCTCGCAGGTATCCTTACCGCACGGAGGAGTGCCACATAGAGGTCCGCATGCTCATCACAATCGCCTTCTCTTTCCCGGGCTGCTCGGGCAGCTCCTCGTCTGTGGTCCAAGTGAGTCTTCAGTTTTACACTCTCTCTTACCATATCGAAAGTCAAACGTGCATATGACTCATCATCACCTGTTCTCTCAGCTGCCTCTTGTGACATCTCTTGAATGATATCATCTGTGATCTCCCAGTACTTTTGCATGCTACAATATGTACCTCGGTTTTTTGCCATCATCTCATATGAAGTATCTCTTGGCTCCATGAGCCAGTCACGCGTGATTGTATCAATTCTCAGAATAACGGTAGGAGAGAAACTCTCTCCTGGGGTTAACTCAGGAACTTTCACGATAGCGACCATATTCTTCTCAGCTCTCTCTGTCACTCGTGCTGGAGGGAATACATCAATCATTTCGACGAATTGATTATCCATGTCTGTGAAGAGGTGCCATGTCATTACTCCTTTTCTGAGTCTAGACATGCCTCGGTTGTGAAGAGTAGCTTCCATCTCGATTTTAAGTCGCATATCCTTGCCTTCTGAGGTCCAAATTATGGTTGGTTCATTTCGCGAATAGATTTATGTATTGTCGGGCTCATCATTGCATCGTCCTTCTTGAAATTCATGGAGAGGTCTTCGCATGGCAAAAGAACCTGACAAAGAACCGACTGATGGCGCAGATGCCAAGGGAGTTGTGGATGGTCTTCTATCTGAGCTTGGCGTTGATGACGAGATGCGGCACGAGCTTATCCAGTCCGGACGCATGTCAAGTGATGTAATGCGTGTGGAATCAGCTACTCAGGTTCGCCATCGGATGGAGCTCGATGAGAGTATTGAGCGACTACGCGACAGTCTCTCTCTCCTTGAAAGGAATATCCTTACCGTTGATGGAACAATCGATAGAATCGAACGTGATCTTGTTCCTGTAGTGCTTTCTTTCCTCGTAGGTCTTAAGGGTAATCTTGTGAGTATGAGAGGTGACATAATCTCAAGGAGTAAGCGTAAAGCTAAAACCAATCTTCAGAGTATGTATGTTGATACCGAGGTACAGCCAATTGTTGACGAGGAATTCATGCGCGTTGAAGAATCATTGACCTCTGGTATGTCCACGCCTATTCTAGAGAAGATGCGTGATATCACTGAAGGTATGAAGGAATCAATGAAACTGACTCTCAATGAACTCTCTTCTCTGAAGGGCAGTGTTGATGATTTTACACAAAGAGCTACAACAGAGGTTGAATTCCTCTCAACAGAATTAGGTATGAAGCCACGTGTTGAAATACCAAAAGAGATAGAAATCCAGATAAAACAGCTTGAGAGCAACATGGAGGAGCTAAAACAAGAACTCAATCTTGAACGCAAAAAGACTGAGAACCGCGATTCAGAAAATAGCGAGCTGCGGAAGAATCTGGCTGAGTTGAAGATTCGTAATGATGACCTAGAGGACACTCTCATGGGTCTTCAGGCTGCTCCAAAGGTCGATAAAGAAACACTAGCAGAGCTCCGACATACTGTGAAATCTCTTGAAACAACAAATGAAATGCTAGAACAGAAAATAAAGGAGCTTGAAGCCCTGAGCGAGACTTCAGAAAAGAAGGCTAAAGACTACCTTGGTAAAATTTCACAGAAGGAACTTGAGATAGGCGAGCTTAATACAAAAGTGCGTCAACTAGAAGATGATATGGGCAAATCAGGAGCAAGATTGGATGAGATGGAGGAGCTCCGAGCTCGACTGCGCTCATACGAATCTGGTGATAAGGCGAGAGAGTTGGAAAGTACTAAGACCGAGCTAGAGCGAGTGTCAGCCAGCCTAAAGCGGCTCACAAGCGACTTCGAGGAAACAAAGGAAAAGCTAAGTCATACTGAAGAGACCCTTGAAGGATATCTGAGTCTGATGGACAGCACAGAAAAGACAAAGGCATTTCTGATGGTTGAAGAACATGGTGAGATGTCAATTAAAGAGATAGCTAGATCGCTTGGAGTTGCACCAGCTATTGTCATGAAATGGGCTGAGGAGTTCCAATCACTTGGTATCGCTTGGGTGGTTGACGGGAGTACTCTTGTTCATAGAGACCAGATGAGTTCAAAGAAGGAATAGTGCTTAGCGCAGTTTTTCAATTCTTTTCATAAATTGAATGACCTCAATAAGACTGTCAATCTTCAGTGCATTCATGTAGAGCTGTTCGATATCTGCCTTAGTATAGCTCTCACTCTGCAAATATTGCTTGAAGGCAGGTTTTAACATACTCTCTAGGTATGTTGAACGGAGATCTTCAAGGGCATGCAATAGATCTGTGTCCAATTGATATGCTTCCAATGCAGTTATCACATTTGAAAGGCATCCTTGGCAGTCGTTTCCATTTGGTAAGCCCAATCCCTTATTGCTGAGAGTTTGTCTGGCGAGTCTTACATACTCGTCAGTAGCACGGTTGTAGTCACTCACTGCGAGGAACTTGGTCTTCGAACACTTATCTAGGAACGGTTTACTCCGGTCAGAGAGTGTACTGAATAGACTAC
>JAEOUM010000108.1 GCA_016839275.1 Candidatus Thorarchaeota archaeon | reverse complement strand
GGCTTTATGGAGCATGTGACTCCAAACGTAGATATTGTGGACTTTGATGCTATATTGCCCGGATGTCCACCAACCAGTGATAACATAGCGGAAGCCCTTACAGCTCTCCTGTCTGGTGATCCATATGACCTTCCTGAGAAGACTGTGTGTGACCAGTGCCCGAAAGAGAGGAAAGACAAGAGGATAAAGAAGTTCTATCGGACTCATCAGGGACATATTGATCCAAAAAGGTGCCTTCTAGACCAAGGTTACCTCTGCCTGGGATTTGCGACGATTGGACTCTGCGGTGCACAGTGCCCCACTGTAAACACTCCTTGTAAAGGCTGCTTTGGCCCACCACCAAATATCAAAGACCACGGAGCAAAAATCATCTCAGCCCTTGGAGCTATCGCTGATATGACCCCCGAGGAGCTTGAGAAAGCGTTCCCAGATCCCATAGGATCATTCTACTTCACAGACTATGCAGCATCATACCTCTCGAAGATACGGGGAAGACAGAGGAGCAAAAAGAAGAAATGACACAGAAAGAGAAGACAATCAAGATAGCTCCTGTGACTCGCCTTGAGGGACATGGTGAGCTAACCGTAAGACTCACCAGTACAGGGCAGGTCAAGGATGTACAGTTCAATGTCTCCTCCACTCGTTTCTTTGAGAAGTTCATTGAGGGGAGATTTGCAGAAGAAGCGCCAAGGATTGCACCAAGAATCTGTGGTATCTGCCCAGAACCTCATCATCTTGCAGCTACAAAGGCAGTTGAGGCAGCATGGAACATCACTCCACCGCCTGCAGCAGTCAAGCTGAGACGCCTACTAATCAACGCAAAGCAGTTCAGTAGTCATGCGCTTCATTTCTTTGCTCTGGCGGCTCCTGATTTTTTGGCAGGACCTATGGGAGACCCTGCACTGCGAAATGTTGTATCCATAATCAAGGCATTACCTGACATTGGAAAAATGGCGCTAGAGGTAATGCAGTTTGGTCAGGATCTTGCAGCAGCAGTTGGAGGAAAAGCCATACACCCTGTCACATCAACACCAGGAGGCATGCTTAATCCTTTCTCTGAGGAAAAACGGGACCTCTTCCTTAAGCGTGTTGAAAAAGCAAAGTCACAAGCACTTGAAACCGTCACCCTTGCCAAGAAGGTTGTTCAAGACTATTGGGATCCCATCACGAAACTTGCAGTGACCCCTACATACTATCTTGGTATGCACAGCAAGGGGGCTCTTGAGATCTTTGATGGCAATCTGAGGGTGATGGATCCCACGGGTAAGATTGTTGCTGATTTCGATCCAAGGGAGTACTTGACATATTATGGTGAGTATGTACCAAATCATAGCTATGCAACACATATCTACTTCAGACCTGTAGGATATCCCGATGGCATCTGGAGAGCCAACTCACTTGCTCGTATCAATATAGCCGACAAGATGGCAACACCACTGGCACAGGAGGCATTTAAGGAGATGAGAGATGCCCTTGGGAAACCTATCCATGCAACCTTTGCGTATCATTGGGCGAGAGTCATCGAACTTGTACAAGCCGTAGAAGAGATTGAAGGCCTTCTGAAAGACCCACAGATTGTGAGTACTGATGTGAAACTCTCGAATGTCGAACCTAAGGCGGGTGATGGTGTGGGCTGTGTTGAGGCACCTCGAGGGACACTAATACACCACTATTGGACTGACGAGATAGGTATCATCACCAAGGCAAATATGGTGGTCGCGACAAACAATAATATTGCTGGAATCGAGAAGAGCCTCTTGGATGTTGCACGACAGATATTCGAGGACAAGGCTCACGAGAACCTTAAACTTCCCGATCCGATGATTAAGTGATATGTCTAATTCCTTGGAATTCTAGGGTATACTTTGTACCAACCTTATGTGAGTCTTCAGTCACATCTTCTACATGCAGGTGTATTCCACATATTTGTGAGAGACCTCGAATGAGGATGATACCAAGTCCAAATCCAGGTGCTACAGGTCGAGACAAGGAATCAGAGGAGTTGAGGAAATCCTTGACCTCGCGAGGCAAGCCGCCACTCCTGTCACATATCTCAAGACGCACCTCTGAGGATGCAGGCATAGAAGCAAACATGGATAGCGTGTCTGTACCGTGTTTGAATGCATTATCAATGATGTTCCACAAAATCTCCTTGAATAAGGGACAAGATTTCAGGTGGATAGATTCTGGAACTTGAGCATTGATTTGCGGTCTATCAATCTGGTATTCTGCTATCACTCTTTCAAGCACTGATTGAACAACGGATGCAAGACTCATCGTTATGAGCTCAGACCGCTGTCGTGCAAGTAGTGATGTTATATCACGCATCTCATTAATGAATTGGCTGGCATCTGTGAGAGATTCAGAAATAATGGATAACCAGTGATTCTCAACCAAAGT
>JAEOUM010000107.1 GCA_016839275.1 Candidatus Thorarchaeota archaeon | reverse complement strand
TGCCTTTAGGAATCTGGAATGTTGCAGCATAGACCTTGCTATCGAACTCGGTATATCCTGGAATCTCCAAGGTAGCGCGTTTGACATCCTCTTCTGTCTTGATTTTATTGAGGTCCATTTCTCAATCCTCCATGCTGTACAATGTTCTGTACACCATCAATATCGAATATGGGTCTTTCACTCACCGCATCCGAGTGTGAAAAGAACCTGAAAAGTATGGCATCTTGGGAAAGAGAGATAAGGCTGAAGAACTATCTGAGATGCAACAGAGGGTGTTAGATGAGCGAGAGCAACGAACCCATCACGATAAAGAGCATCCTTGTCGCTGTGGATGGATCTGCACATTCTGAAAAAGCAGTACGTTATGCCTGTGCAATGGGACCTCCTTTGGGTGCAGAAGTCGTCCTGCTCCATGTGGTGCCTATGGTTGTATCTGCAACACCGTACCATGATACTGTGTCAGATCAACCATTCATCTCTCTTCAGAATCTGGGAGAGGACATACTCGAACGCGCGAAAAGGCTAGCTAATAGTTGCGGATGCGAAGTCATTGATATGATATCCCATGGTGACCCCGCAGCTCAGATTATTGACATAGCAAGTGAGAGAGGAATTAGTCTCATCATCATTGGTTCACGAGGGGTTAGTGGGATAAAGCGTCTGTTCACTGGGTCTATCAGCGATAAGGTTTCTAAGAGTGCATCATGTCCTGTGATGATCGTTCGCTAATCCCTTAGACCACATCCCATGTGAGATGTTGATACTTGCCACCAGCTAATGACTACGGTATTTCTGTAGACATTGGCACTACGCACATTACTTTACATCTTGTTAGAATAAGTGACCTTCATGTGGTTTCTGAGCGAGTTGTACAAAATACCCAAATGCAATTTGGAGCAGATATTATCTCGAGAATTAGCTATGCAATAAAAAAGAAGGAAAACGCAAAACAGCTCACATCTCTCATCAGAGCTGCCATACAAGATGGTATCGGCACGATTCTCAATCAGCAAGGGCTCAACCCTTCCTTTGTGAAGCAGGTAACAATTGTAGGAAACACTGTGATGCATCATTTATTCTTCGATCTTACAGTCAACTCGCTCTCAAAGGCACCCTATACCGCTGATGACAGAGATGCGATAAGGACACGTGCAGTAAATGTGGGCATTTCTATCTTAGAACAAGCAGAATGCTACTCACCACCTCTTGTTCAATCCTTCATCGGTACAGACGCACCAGCTGTACTCCTAGCTAGTGGATTTCTAGAACCAAAAACCAATCACATAGCAATTGATGTTGGTACAAACACCGAGATTGCTGTCAAATCTTCACACGGGATGTGGATTGCCTCTGCAGCGTCAGGTCCCGCTTTCGAGGGTATGTCGATGGAATGCGGAATACCAGGTGATCGTGGTGCTATCAGTGGTGTAGATATTGATCAAAGAACGCTTCGACCAACGATTGAAGTTATGGGTGGAGGAAAACCACGAGGTATTTGCGGCACCGGAGCCATATCTGCTCTAGCTGCTATGCTTGATAGAAAAATCATACTCCCTAGGGGCTCTTTTAATAGAGAACTGAATTCGAGATGGCTTAATCTAGATACCACTACTGCTTACTATATTCTAGCTGGCAACAAAGTTTCAGCAACGGGTCAACCAATTGTGATATCACAACCAGATGTTCGAATGCTCCAACAATCAAAGGCTGCAATCCGAGGTGTATTGGATCTTTTATTACACAAAGCAGGGCTGGAAGTAAAGGATGTAGCGACTCTCTATTTGACTGGCATCTTTGGCTCAGGTTTGCAGATTGAAGATGCCTATAGAATTGGCATGTTTCCCAACTTCTCCAAAGCGAAGGTTGTACAGTATAGTAAGGGAGCAAGTCTTGGAGCAGATTTGTTGATGATTCCTGAAAATAGATGGAAAGTTGAGGAACTAGTTAAGAAACTTAATTATATTGAGATGAGTGATAATCCCGATTTTAAATCTCGATACTTTGCTTCTGTCCTCTTTCCAGATTAGTAGATGAGCTTCTGATTATCGAAGACCTCGCCAGCGCGGATCCTTGATGATGAAAGCGGCCGACCATCACTCGAACGTACCATGGGAATAATAACAATGTGAAATCTTCGTAGTCCATTATTGATTCTGAGCTGATTGATATCAAATGCATTCTGAACAACTCCAATCTCATCAGATACAATCAATGCATCAAGACTCTCCATAGTATCCCCACCGCCCTCCACAGTGTTGATCGGGAAAATTAATGCTCTATTGACATCACATTCTTCTTTGAGGAATTTCTCCAGCTCTCCGTATCTTTCTTCGTAAGATTGAATACTCTCCTTATTGCTCTTTGAGCTGAGCATCTTATCTGACGTAAGTCCAATAGCCACCTCATGCCCTATTCTGAAGGCAGTACGCATAATGTGCTTGTGCCCCTCATGAAGTCTGTCGAATGTTCCGGCGAAGACGACCTTGTTATACATCCAATGGTCGTCTTGCATAATCTACACTCTCCTTGATTCAATAATCCCTGCTTTAGTGAAGTCATCAACAATTCTAAGGAGATCGCCAGAATCAATGTTGCCAAATTGAAGACATAACATATCCCAGATGTCATCTAATTTGGCCCAGTCTGTTGCCATATTCAGCATCTCGTCAAATCTATCCCATGCATGTTCTTCCTGTTTACGCATTTCTGAGTATTTTTCAGCTTTATCACCCAACTTTTGGAAGAGGAATGTAGGACTTAATGCGTATTTGTGGATTCGTTTGACCTCCACTCTAAAACTCTCAGGATCAAGAACAATCTGGTCCTCCTGCATTGCTTCAAGACCAACCTCTGCGCATGCTCCCTCGTACGCCTTTCTGGCAATCACCATCTCCGTGGTATATGTCATCTGGAGACTTGTTTTCAGTGCCTGTCGGATTGCTTCCTGTTCACTAATTAGTGACCACTCACTAGTTGCTCTATCTAGTGTTGCTTGCCCCAAGTCATGAATCAGTCCAAGCCATCTAAGAACGCGAGGATAGATCTTCTCCGGGTCTCCAAGGCATCGAGAGAGTTCAGTCACACCGTTAATTGTCACCTTTTCCATGAGTTCAACAAATTCATTCCGACATTCAGTCAACATAGTTTCTTCATAGACATGTTTGGGCAGTACAAAGGAGAGAGCTGATAGAACAGCTGTCCGTGTTGCATAAGCCATCTGACGTGTGTCGATTTTATCGATGGTATCCGTTGAAGTGTGATAGAACCTGTCTGGGTTTTGATTCAACATCACAGCAGGAATACCCACTGAGGCATCTGTGAGCATGAAGTGGTCGCTTCCAGCACCATAACTTTCGTATTTGTATGGAAGAGGCGACATTGTGCCACCTTGTGTTCTGCTATCCTTCCTACCAGCCTCTGTCTTTAACCAATATAAGACCACATTATTCAGTGTACTTGGCAAGGAGTATGGAGTCCTGTAGAGATGCAGGATAGAACCTGATTTGGCAGGATCTGCACCCACCATATCCATATTTAACATCCCCTTACAGCGTTTCAGTATCTCTTTCTCTCTATCGATGAAATAGATAGTTCCTGACCACTCTGGTATCCAAATGAACCGAATCGAAAATGAAGGTTTCGGGATTTTTCCCTCATTAATCAAGTGTGAGATGACTCGCAGTGCCTCCATAAGAGAGCCGCTTCCTGAGGCATTATCATTCGCTCCTGGTTTTGGATGGCATATATGTGCAGCAAGCCAGAATTCCTTTGAAGCATCCTGTCCTGGTATTACTGCTGACAAGACTTCGGTTTTGCCATCATAAAGATGCGCATCTACCTTTGCCTTAACCTTGACAGTTTTTCCACTATCTAGCCATTCCTTGAGCTTCAATCCATCAGCTTGAGTGAGCGAGAATCCGAATTTGGTTGCATCTTTTTCATCTCCAGATGGCCAGATTGCATCATACCGTCTTAGACTCGCAATCTCATCCTTACTTGAAGGTGGAACATAGGTCAATAAACCTGCAGCACCATGTTTGATGCAAGCAACCCTGTGAACCATCCTCGCCGTACCTTCTGTTAGAACGAGCTTGCCTTTCACAGTCTTCCCCTCATAATCCTCTGAGCTCATTCCTTTACCTACATAGACTACTTCGCCTTCAAAATCAGCAGTTGTAGAGTGTGCAATCAATGATATAGGCTCAGCAGCATAATCCGCTAGAAGCATTTCTTCTGGTTCGAGGAGATGCAATTTGCCAAATTTTGCGTCCCAACCTTGAACCGCTTCCCATGTGCTAATAGTTGTTTTCCCATCAGCTGGATACTCGTAGAGCTTTACATCCACATTCGGGAACTCTGTGATTGCATTTTTCAGATACATGATTGCATCATGAAGTCCTGAAGTTGCTTGGATTCGATGAAAAGATGTTATTGATGATACATATTCCTTCGCTCGAATACCTGATACTGTATCGATTACTACCTTGACAATCTCTTCTGGCAGCATAATATTCACTCACACTAGAAAAAATGAGTGAAACTCTAACATAAAGAGTATGCGTCTCGGTCAATAATAGATAAAAAATAAAAAACTGCCGGGGTAACGCTCTACCACCGGCTTTTTTGTGATTAAGATACGACCTATGGAGCCCCTGCAGGGGCTGGGTTGGGCATAATCGAAGTTAGGGGTACAGGTCCAGCTGGAGCTCTCGCTCCTAACTTTGCATCTAACATCAGAAGGGCTTGAATATTATCCCCAATCATCTTGAGTTGATCTCTGATCTCTGAGGTATTCTTCTCTTCCTCTGTCTGCTCATTGTAGAACCAATTGAGCATGTTTTGTGCGGATCTATCCCTTTGCTTGTCAGCGATGTCACCAATCTTGTAGATTCTCTCTGTAACTACCTGCTCATGTTTGTATGCAGTTTCAAAGATATCAAGAGGTGATGTCCATTCAGTTTCTGGACCAGCTATTGCCTTCATCAAAACGCGTCCGTTACGTTCAACAATATGTCTGTAGAACCTCATTGCATGGTTGAACTCTTCGTCAACCTGTACTTCCATCCAGTGACCCATCCCTGGCAATTTGTGTTCTTCAAACCAAGCTGCCATCGACAGGTAAATGTATGCGCTATAGAGCTCGAAATTAATCTGGTCATTTATTGCATCTGCTAATTCTTGTGAAATCTCCATTGAATGCACCTCAACTCACGGTTTCTTTTCCGATTGTTGTATGATTCACAATAGCTAATTCTTCCATCTTTAAACTTTCGGTACGACGATAAAAACAGGAGGAAAAAAGATATCATAGAGGGCATAGTCTGTGCAACGAACCTTTTTTTGACAGAATTGGTCTTGTTTTTCTTCAAAGCACACCGGAGTGTAGATTCATGGCTCTAGCAGACCTCACTATACTGACAATCGTATTCGAGTTTGTGCCACCCTTGATTGTTTCGTTTGTCTATCTTCTCTTCTTTGGAAAGAGAAAGAGTAAGCTCATTGAGGCGTTCATCCTCTTGATGTATGTAAAGACAGTCACATGGTTTTTGTTGACAATTGCCATACAACCTCTATCTTATTCGACAGGCTTCGATGCAGAAGTGGATACTTCAACACTGTCATGGTTATTGATTATGGATATGTTATTCCAGTTCTTTGTTTCGCTTCAGGAATATCTGATTTGGATTATGGTGTCCTTTGTTGCTGTATTGTTTGGTATACTTGTTCTTGCGGCCAAACTCTATTTTCAAGATCCTTTAAAGATGGTCTTCAAGAATCTCATTAAGAGAATTATTGGAAAAGAGCCCGAGAGTGATGGTTATTCTGGCTTTCGAGACCGGTTAAATAACATAACATTCGAGGGACTAGAGCCTAATCCTCTTGATCCTGAAGTACAACAAAAAGCATGGCGCCAAGCCTGGAAAGACTATGTCATTATTGGATTGGCAACCCTGGTACCATCAATTACAGTCTATACCGGCAGCCTTCAAAATTTCATATATTTCATTACAGATGATGATCTCTATGCTGCAGCGGATAATTATCTACTAAACATTCTCATTTTTCTGACCTGGATCTATCGTTTTGGATATCCTGCATCTAACAGAATCGCCAAGGCTGCTGGACTACATCTAGGACAACGTGACCTCGGAGCAGAGATGATGCGTGGTGTTCTCGGCTGGTTCTTTAGGCTCAATATTCTAATTACACTCTATTTCTTGGCTGAACAGGCATTAACTGTTTTCACTGCAGGAGTGGCAGATCCAATTTTGGTTCTTGCTTTATATTATGGATATGGATTATTACTCGCAGCTCCGCCAATCATTTTCGCAGTGATTGTACTTCCATATGCTGAAGACTTCTCTGCAATCTTCTATAAGCGAGTATTCGATAGCTTGGCAGGTGCACGCTCCAAAATCAGACAGATTGACATGGCTGCTGCAATAAAGAACATGATTGCAGGTCTTGGAACTGGAGTAGTTGTTGCTGGAGCTTTTCTCGGTGCTGTCTTTGCCTCGACACTTAATTATGCTACCCAGAGTTTCTTTGCATATGGGTTGTTTAGTGATAATCGATTCTTGATATTTCCTGGTAGCGTTGACGATGTTGTGTCACATATTCTGGACCTAATAACAACCCCCACCAGTCTCTATCCTGGCGCTTCTGTTCCAAGAAATAATACATCTCTCATAGCTCCATCAACATGGACGCTGCTGATGTTGGCAATTCCATTCGCAGCCATGATTCTTATTGGATTACTTGGTTACTTTGTGAGAGGAAAAGGTAAAGGTGGATCTGAGGCTTTTGCATTCTTTTCAGGAGTCACTGTTTCGGTATCGACTTATTTCATTCTTCCGGGGATGGACTATTTTCTTGGGGCTTTAGTTACACCAGCAACCTATGCTGGAGAGATCTTCAATAGGTTAAGACCAGTACCATACCTTCCCACAGATGTTGAAGTGACCTATAGGTATGCATCACAATTCATTGTGAATCTTCCAATCTATGTCTTCACTGCTCTGTTCATCCTCTATTTCTTTGAATATCGCAATAAATGGCGGGAAACAACTGGTGATAAGTCCAGTCCACTTCTTCATGTCGAGGAACGAGACATTATTGATTCTGCGCTTATGTTCTTTGGCGGATTAGTGATAGCCGTCTTTGGGGTCTGGATTTTGACATATATTTTGCAGAATCCTGGTGCTGTGATGGACACTCTTCTTGCGCTTTTAAGAAAGATAGGTGATCCCGACGGACTTGAAGGTGTCCTTCCACCTAATGTACCTCCTCTTTCACTTCTAAATCCAAGTGGTTGGTTTATAATAATCGCAGAACACAACATAGTGCGAACACTACTCATGTTGGTGATTGGACCCGTATTCTGGTCTGCTGTTCTATGGTTTATTGGAGCTGAAAAGACAAAGAGTGAGTCCAATATGGGGCTTGCGAGTGTTGTGGGATTGGTTTGCTTAGCAGCGGCTTCTATCCTTCTCACTCAGTTCAACGCCATGAATGGCATTTTCAATCCATATGACCCAGTTTGGGGATTCACAGCTCAACTGGGTCTGAGTTCGCTGCTAATCTTTGGAATTCCAGTCTTACTCATACTCGGCTATGTTGCTATAAGGTATCTTGGAGGTAAAGGTATAGGCGCTTGGTGGTTCCCTCTGTTCATCTTCATCTTTGCAATCGAGTATTTCGTGTATGATGATCAGTTCACACTGATTGCTCTCATTGTACTTCCAGCTCTGATTGCAGGAGCCTATCGTTTATTCTATTCAAAGCGTGATGACGTGAAATCAGAGGACTTCCTCATAACATATGTAAAATTCAGTCTGATGTCTGTTGCTATTGCAGAGGTGTTGTCCACTGCCTTGACGGTTGGAGGAATTGCAATCATAGATCTAACTTGGGGTGGTAATGTATGGGAATTTCTTGCCGGTATTATACCTCACGCAATTATCGAGATACCAATCTTCCTTTTAGCCGCAGCACTGTCCATACGTATTGCTAAGGGTCTCAGTTCGACAATAAAGTCAGAGGACTGGAAACTCCTACCTACTCAAACAAGAGCGCTTCTTGGTGATGAGCGTACTTGGAGGACATTTGCATTGATTGTCTTTTTCTTAATCATCGCAGCAATAATCGAGGCTTATGTGACTCCAATAGTTGTGCAATATGTACAATTTCTTTTAGGATAGATTGAGAGGGCGGGTATGTTCCCGCTCTTCTTTTCCTTTTTCTGTAAATCGAATTATCCTTCTTTTTCTTGTATTAATTCAATCGACGTAGGCTTATATTTAATCCAATGGAAGAATTATGGAAAGCCCCCCAGTTAGTGACGTATCCGAATAAGGTTATGAAAAAGTCTTCCTTATTTGGCTTCTAAATTGGCACGCCTGTGCACTTCTTGAAGCAGCTGTGGTCGCTTTGTATGATAACCGAGAGGTGTGCAAAACGAAGCTCATCATTAAGTTGTTCTCATTGATTGCACTTGTTCTCTTTTCCTTATCACTATTCATGACTCCTCCAGTTGCAGATATTTCAACTGAGACGCCACTCACAAATTCAGATACCTATACAAAGAATAATGCGTGGTCATTGGCTGATTATCCTGAGAATTATACAAGAGTTGGCTGGGATCTTGGAGCAGTAAGTGACGAGAGAAATCAAACATGGGGTTCAAACCGTTATAGATTCGGACCAACAATCAACTGGCATACACGAAACACGACTGATTTCAGTCTTATTAGATGGGAAGATGAGATCTCGATAGACGAATTTGTTGATTTCAGAATCGAAATTCCCTTTACTGCGCTAAGTGGTCAAACTCCTACAGGAGTATATTTAATGGGACAATACTTCAATATGTCAGCTCTAGCTAATAGCGAAGGGGAATTCCATATGTCTGGAAATTCTCCAAATATGTGGATGGTATACTACCACATTCCTGAATCTCGATGGTTGCTCTACAGCACCACTAATGCCACTTGGCCAGAAGGTTCGCCAGGCGAACTACCATCTAATTTCACAATCGATATGGTCTTTGGACCAGAAGTCGATCCATATGCCGTTATGGATATAGCACATTCAAGCTATGTCACAGGCACTGAATCTTACTGGGCGAATGTTCGACTGAAATTCAATTCATCTGCTATTGGTGGTTTCTATACAATCTCTTGCGGAGTTCAAGATGCACAATTCAACTCTCTCGCAGAAAGCAGATTTGAGGAATTCAATAGTGGAAGGATCATTGGTACTACCTTCGATTTCTTGGTAGATCAGGCTGTTGGGGGATATTATGAATGGGCGCGGGTTTCTGATGATGGTAGTACAATATTCTCTGCTACTCGAGGCATAGACTTCAATATGACTGCAACAATCACTAATGGGACTGAACTAAGTAATGCAACAGTCTTGTTTGATATTCCAAATATAATTCGTACCAAGAACTTGGTGTACGGCCCATACACTGTGACTGAAGAGGTTACAGGTGTGTGGGAGTATGATGACGTTTCCGAAACTTATGTTTGGAATGCTGCAAAGACTGTCAACTGGACTGCCCAGAAGGAAGGATTCCATTACGAGGACGGGTTCACTTATCTTGATACTCAAAGAGAATATACGTATTGGGACGGATGGAGCTGGCAGCAGGAATGGACTAGAGGAATGGCTGCGATTGTATATGACTTTCAAAATGATACATTCTCTACTGTCCTCGCATATGAGTACATGAATTTTACAGAGGTTGTCACCGAGAAGGATAGTTATTGGCAGAAATACAGATGGTTCGAGTATGAACCTTGGCCGATGGATGGCAGTATTCCTCTACCCTACATTGTGAATCCATCATCAAGCGAATCATACTGGGACAATGGGAATCTGATCGTGACTTTCAGGGGGCATATAGGTGATGATGTTCTCCCAACGACCTCTGATGATGGTAATCGCCCAATGAACGTTTATGAGATGATTACAGACATTTACGGACGCAATCTTGTTGCTAAAGCGCAATTGCCACTATCTCCGCCTGAAGCAGCGGCGGCTTACAATTTGCTAAGAGAACTTGCAATTGAATCGCCAGTTTCAATAGTGACACTTACGCATGCTGGTGAACCATACGAGCCCGATTGGATGTTCCAGACTGATGTTGCTGAACCTTTCACAGTCAAGTCATGGCTTCAAGGCGGTGCGGATCTATGCTTTGATATTGATGGTATCGGTTTCTTCATGAAGGCGCACCAAGAGGATTGGGGATTTGATGGTATGAATGACTGGCACCAGTGCTCCGATATTAAGATTCAGATACGTATTGATCCCCACGGGATGGTTGATGTTGACATCTTCAATCGAACTGTCAGAAACCAGTGGGGCTATGGTGAACACTGGGATTGGATCATGGTTGAAGTCATGCCTGGGCGTTGGGAACCTCAGTGGACTATGATTACTGATTGGTATTGGGAAGAGAAGACTTGGGACTTTATAGCCAATGATTGGACGCCAGGTTGGGTTTCAGAAGAGTCACCTAGTCTAAGAATGCCTGGTCACTGGCTTGATGTAGTAAACATAAATCGTATTCTTGTCGGAAATGACCTAAGAGTCGAGTTTGATATTCTACCAACACCTGAAATGCCTCAATTGGAATGGCGATGGGACTATTTCTATGGTGAACTCACTTGGGTGGAAGATTACGAATCTGGTTGGGGTGAACACACCATTCTCGGCTGGAACGAGAACACGGTGTACAGCTATCCCAACGGAAGTAAACTGTACATAGAAGAACCAATCAAAGCTGAGATTTTCCGAAACAATCAAACGGGTGAATTCTATTCACGTGAGAAAGTTCCCTTTGTTGTGATTAATGGTAAAGAGATTGACCTAGAACCATATCTGATGACCGATATGGAAAACAACTGGGAAGAGATTGTTAGAACAGAATACGACCACTTAACTGGAAAAGAAGAGTACTTCATCAAGTTTGCAAACGGCACTGAAATCCAGGTTTATTCGGGAAATGTTGCAGTCGTATTCAACATATCCTTACCAATGGTAGGGACTTGGTTCCTTGGCTGGAGCGATGGGCCACAATACACCGGGATTGATGATCTATATTTCATGATAGCTGTGAATGGTACCTCTATAGTAGGGCCATGGAGTACCTTCTGGGACATGTATACGCCGCAATTCCACGCAGTCGTTCAGGTGACTAAAGTTGATTATACCTATGTTACTTTCCTAAACGGAACAACACCATTCTATATGAGAGGGTGGCCGCAGTATCTAGGTCCTGACCATTACATCATGTACAGGAACGGAACCTATGAACCTGTGGAATTCTGGTGGAATCCCATGTGGGGCTACCACTACTGGAACATGACTGATGGCAAGCTGTACAAATTTGACTGGCCCTGGGAGTTGATGACAGGTTTCTATCTATCTCAACCATTCTACATTCCTCAGTATATGACTAAGTCCCACGTTTACACTCTGGTATCAGGAACAAAGTATCAGCTACCCGCACCTGGAATTCCAATGTGGAGTCCCTGGGAATTGAACAACCTTGAGAACATCTTCAATCCTGCAAATGGTCGATATTTTGCCAAGGAGTATGCTATTGTGGATGGCGTGCCTTACGAAGCCATAATGCTCCCAATGCAAGAGTTTGAACCAATGTTCGGATATTGGTATGATGTATATCAGATCGATACGGGAGTAGATGTCTACAATCTAACTGATTGGAGTATGGATCCAACATTCAAGTTGAACTATGACTATGGTGATTATTTCAAGAACCTGCCATGGACCACAGTGGCAAACGGTAGCATATGGGTGCCAGAGATTGTCCAAGAAGACTGGACTGTAGTCTTTGGTCATCGGGACACACTAACATACGAGTTCATCGAGGATGGTTGGTTAGATATCCAAACTGGATTCTACGATGGAAATTACTATTCTAGTCAAATCTATGAATGGAACAACACGGGTTCGTATGACTATGTCCTAACTATGTCAGGTGAGGAGTTCTTCTACAACCAGACTTGGCGGGCAACTTTCCTTAACATCTCGTTGTCGAATGGAACATTCTTCTACTCGAGAATGGACCATCCAATAGCGGAACCTACTGACATCTTCCAATGGGAAATTGACCGATACTTCATGATTGACATCTACGGCAACTATCAAGGCTGGCAAGGATGGATGGACTACACAGCTGAACTAGTCTTCATAGAAAATGTCACAGGTGATCCGTGGAGTGGAACTTTCTACTTTGAAGGATTCGATGTTCCTGTTATTCAATATCAAGTGAATTACTGGGAATGGGATGGCTATCAATGGTACAACATGACATACACGGAAGATAACATAGTTCCCCACGATTACTTCTTCTTACAATCCACACTAAATGGGTCCACATACGAGATTGTTGAACTATGGAGAACACCAGAGAGTTACAAGTTTAACTTTCCATCTTGGGCGTTCAATGTCAGTGGGACAGAGTATCATGCATATGGTGCGAAAGAGATTATCTATCAAGCCTTTAAGGTGCAGGGCTACAGTATGAAGTTGGACTATGCACCACTACCTATCTCCATTATCCGTACACAAGAGGCTATCGTCTATGGAGCTCCAGCTCAAGGCATGTGGGATCATGATTTGTGGGCAGTAGATCCCTTAACTGGTGCTCTCGACTTGGACGGTAACTTTAACACAGAAGCAGACCAGTTCTATGTTAGAGAGATTCATTCAAGCACAGATTACTTCAATATGACTCAACAGTATCTGGATGTCAGCATCCTTTGGGAGCCGGACAACTCGACATGGGCTGATGAGTTTTATCTCCACTCGTACACAGGAATGGTTACATTCAATTGGACCTATGATTGGAGTGAAGTGAATATCTGGACTCATGCAGACGGATCTTCATTGACTGCTGGTGAATATGCGGCAGTACACGATTTACTATTTGATTCCTATGGAAATCCGAGACCTGGGTACTGGGGTATTTCATGGATGTTTGAGAACAGAACATACTCTGATATGCTCGCTCAAGCCCAAGCTGAAGGTTGGGATTGGGTAGAAGATAATTCACGAGAATGGAGCTGGCTGTGGTGGGAACTTGATGAACAGTATAGCACTGAGGTAAGTAATGGCACACACTCGGATCTCATGGATGTAAATCTTGCATACCAGTACGCAGGTATGTTTGCCTGGAATGATACAAACTCTGACAATTTCATGGATATCTCTTCAGTAAGTCTTGGCGATGCCGAGATGTCTCATTACTGGATACCTATTGACGTAGAATCAGTGACCTTCAGAACTCCCGGCGAGAGCTGGGGCAATTACAATGCAACTGATCTTGTCTATCGTGGCGTAAATGAAACAGTGAACTTTGGAGTGACTTTCTCAAACGTCACTGGCGAGGTCTATCCATTTGGAGTTCGTTCTTACTTTGATTGGTACGAACAAGCGTACTATGGTTCAGACTTTGAAACATTCGACGAAAGACCTACAAAATGCTCAACAGAGGAGTTCTCAATCGATGTACACTTCACAGGAGAAGTGAACGCAACAGGGTCAAATATCGCTGAGGTCAAATTTGACATCACGGTTGGTGACTGGGAGATGTACACTCCTGGAGGAACTGAGTCGGTTCTAACAGGTCGAAGTCTAGCTGTTGCCTTCTTCAGTGATTTGACAATCATGACAAGCGGTGGTATGACTGCTAATGCTGTGTACATCAACGACTTAGGTCAAACAGTAACAAATACCGAAGCATCAGCATCATCTATCTTTAGAATGGCTAGCGGTCTAAGTGATGTTGCTATGATGAGTTTAGGTGGTTCACCCTATTCATGGTCACGAAATACCTCTATGCCTACTACTGTTGATGCACAAACTGTGCCAATTGAAGCGTTCAGTGCAATATACGTTTCAGGCGGTGGTACAAGTGCTACAACATTTGCGATCTCTTCTGAGCAATTCTTCACTGTCATTGGTTTCAAGTGGTGGGATGGTTGGGCAGTTACTGTTGACCCAGTATTTGTTGGCTACATATCCCATGGAACTTCTGACTCCGAAGCACCTTCGATTGGCACAGTAACGCAATCTGCACGCCAAATCACTGGAGTAGATAATGCGCACATCGAGGCTGTCATAACAGACAGCGGCGGTTCTGATTTAGCTGAAGTGAAAGTCCATGATATCGATAACAATGTGAACTACAGTATGGCATACAATTCAGGTCTCAGTCGTTGGATAGTAGATATTCCTCGAAATCAAGATGGTCGATATACCTTCAATTACCAGATTATTGCCAGTGATAATGCAGGAAATGTGGCTGTATCATCTCCTAGCGCATTTCCATTCAGAGATAATATTGCGCCCACGATTTCAACCCTTTCCTGGGACAATAGTACTGATGGATATGGAAATGAGATAGCTATTGTTTCGACACAAGTAAGTGATACAGGTGGATCTGGCATTGATGAGGTTATTCTAACATATTCGAATGCAACAGGCTACTTCAATGTGACTATGATTTTGAATGCTGGTTATTATGAAGCAACCATACCCAATCATGCCCCATCGACTGCAGTAAGTTTCTGGGTGACCGTGACTGATGTTGATGGCAACTACCTTGAGAGCTCAGTGAATCTGTTCACTTTTGCAAGTGGTGGTCTGCCTGATACATATGGACCTTCTATGTCACTGATTGCACATGATCCGGAAAATCCAGCTCCAACAGATACTGTCACTATTTCAGCGACTGTGATTGATCCCTCTGGCATCGACTATGTTACTTTGCAATACAAGATTGGTACTGGCACATGGGTAAATGTCACAATGACTGCTTCTGGAGATACTTGGTCTGGCGCAATACCTGCGCAGGCTGATGGAACAAGTGTCACCTACAGACTCGTCGCAATGGATGATCTAGGAAACCAAGCAGTTTCTGGAGAGTACTCGTATAACGTTGTTGAACCTGCAGTTACTACAACTACTACAACCACAACGACGACAACAACTCCT
>JAEOUM010000106.1 GCA_016839275.1 Candidatus Thorarchaeota archaeon | reverse complement strand
TGCCTGCATCTTTCACACAGGAAGTCTTCATGAAAATACACCTAGCAGGAATTGATGAGATGATTCCTGAAGCTCCTATTCTGGAGGCTATTCGAGAGCTTCCAGACAAAGACGTGAGGAGAGTTTTCCTTGAAAGAAGGAAAAGAATCCTGGATAGGAAAATCAAACTCGTGAAAAAGGAACTAAAAGATTTGGATGGGTTGGATGAGTAAATGAACGAATACGATATTGTTATCGTAGGCGCGGGTCCCGGAGGTTCGACTGCCGCAAAAGAAGCAGCAGAAAAGGGTCTCAAGACTATCTTCTTTGAGCGTGGAAGAAAGCCTGGTGAAAAGAACTCCTCGGGATGCGGTCTCGGTCCTCGTATGTGGCGTGACTTCGACGTCATGAAGGAGATAGGCCCTGAAGTATGTCCTTCAATACGGGAAGGTCGTGCCGCTCGTAACTATTTTGTCAATGAAGAAGGCGAGGTAACTGGTTACATAATGACCACACCTACTGCTTCTGTTACGTATGAACCAGCAAAGAGCTGGATAACTCTGAATTGTTACCGAAGTGATTTCGATCCCTGGTTATCTCAATATGCTGTCGATGCCGGAGCTGAACTCAAGACTTCAACTCTAGTCACGGGACTCATAAGAGAGGATGGTAAGGTAGTTGGTGTAATTGATGAAAAGGGTGAGAAGTATCGAGGATTTGTGATTGGAGCTGATGGTGCGGTTTCAATGGTCGCACAACAAGCTGGACTCAGAAAAAGATGGAAGCAGGAAGAAGTAACTATCGTGCCACAATACGACTTTGAGTGTTCACCTTCAAAGATTGATGATATTATGGGTGATGAGGCACTAGCAGTATGGTGGTCTGCAGTCTTCCCTGCGGCATATCAAGTATTCTTCAACGGAGGATTCCATATCGGTCTTGGAAACTGGATGACCTGGTGGGATAAGAATCCCATGTATTATCTGAATAGAGTCATCAGTTTGAAGTATTTCAAGAGATTAGTTAGAATCCTTGATGCAAAACCAAGAGAGTTTCAAGCTCATCTACTTCCATGGCAAGGAAAACCATACAATACACACACTGACAATGTAATATTAGTCGGTGATGCAGGAGGATTTCCATGCCCGCTTGAAGCCGAAGGAAT
The DNA here is from genome assembly GCA_016839275.1 of Candidatus Thorarchaeota archaeon. Lineage (GTDB taxonomy): Archaea > Asgardarchaeota > Thorarchaeia > Thorarchaeales > Thorarchaeaceae > SMTZ1-45. Next base: position 6,005 of record JAEOUM010000106.1, on the reverse strand, counting down.
CTATCCAGCAATGATCACTGCCAGAGCTGCTATTGAAACCGCTGCTGATGCACTTTCGGAAGGTGACACCTCCAAAGAATTCTTGATGTTGTACGATAAGAAGTGGAAGGCAACCTCAGTTGGTGAAGAATTCACAGCTGGACCAGAGCTTGCGAGTATATGGCGAGCACTACCTTTCAGCCCGCACAAGACAATGTCTTGGTTTATCCCGATGTTCATGGAGATAATTGGAGGAATAATTGACTGGTCTGAACCACATGCTGTTCGAATCAGGCAGATTGCTCGAAGGCTTAAGACGTATCTGCCTCAGGCTGTACCCTTCATAATGAAAGAAGTAATTCCTCTGCTAACAACGGTTCTAGGGGAAGATAAGATGGAACTTCTTACAGATCCCGAGAAACTACTCACAGAGATGCCAGAGATCCAAGAAGCATTAACTAAAGCATTCATGGATGCTCCGGAGGAGGAATGATCAGATGAAGATAGACCATAAGAAGCTCATAACGAGAGTTCCTGGAACTGGTGACTTCATCAAAATAGACAATGAGAAGTGCACTTCATGCGATCGTTGTCTCATCATCTGTGTAATGAATCTCTGGAAGAAACGCGATGGCACCATCTATATCGTAGACGATTATGCATCACAATGTTTAGAGTGTGGGGCCTGTTATCAGGTATGTGAGAGTAATGCAATTGAATTTCGATTCCCTGCAGGTGGTACTGGAATAGTATACGAGCAGGGATAACATCAAAATAACATCAACAAAAACAAGGATACATGGATAGTCATGAACGAAACTCAGATAGCAGAGATAGAGCAAATACTAGGGAAAGAAAAGGTATCCAATTCGGAAAAGATACTTTCAGTATATTCAGGCAATGAACCGCCTTCACTAGTGGTTTGGCCTACCTGTACTGAAGAAATAGTAAAGCTCGTAAAATGGGCAAACAAGAATTCTCTTCCCCTCGTTCCTATTAGTTCTTCAGGACCAAAATTACGAGGCTCATCTCTCCCTAAGGTTAAGAATGCAATAATTGTCGATTTGAACAAGATGTGCAAGATTTTGCGAATTGATTCGAAGAACAAAGTTGCAATGATAGAGCCTGGTGTAACCTATGACCAACTAATCCCGGATCTAAAGAAGGTAGGACTTCGTCCGCTGATGCCACTTCTACCCAAAGCATCCAAGTCCGTCTTGGCAAGTTGTCTTGACCGAGAACCGATAACCACGCCTAGATTTCACTGGGATACAACCGATCCTCTTCTCTGCACAGAAACTGTATTTGGTACCGGTGATGTTCTTCGAACAGGCGCTGCTGCTGGTCCTGGCACACTTGAGGAACAATGGAAGTCTGGACAGGCACAGAAGAACCCTCAAGGTCCATCTCAATTCGATCCATTCAGGTTAGTGCAAGGGTCTCAGGGAACAATTGGCATTGTAACTTGGATTTCAATGAAGTGTGAGAAACTTCCTGATAAGCAGCTGTTTCTCCTAGCTCAAGGTGATGACCTCAATTCTTTCCAAGAGTTCAATTATGCTATATATAGACGCAGGCTTGCTGACGAACACTTCATGTTGAACTCTATCAGCCTCAAAGGGATACTAGCAACGAACAAACTGTATTCTCCTTGGACACTTGTTATTGGTGTTTCGGGACATGGAATGCTTGCAGATGAAGAACTTGAGTATCGCGTAAATGACATCAGGGATATCGGATCCGAAACCAATGTTGACTTGCAAGAGAACTTTGATGCAATCAGGTCCTCTGAAATTGTAAGTATCCTCAATCGATCAAGTAGGGTTCCTTACTGGAAGCTTGGTCTAGCAGGTAATTGTTTTGAAGTGATGTTCACAACAACACTAGATAGAGTTCAGGGATTCTATGACACGTTTTGCGGCGTGGCAGAGGAATGCGATTTTCCTGTAGATCAAATTGGTGCATATGTCCAGCCAATGAATCAGGGAACTAATACCCATGTAGGAATTGACCTTTACTATCATCTTGATGAGGATACAGAGTCTGCCATTTCATTACTTGCTAAAGGTCAGAAGAGACTCCTAGATGAAGGGGCATACTTCAGTCGCCCTTATGGCGTTATTACAGATGCAGTCTTTGAAAAGGCTTCACCGATGACAGTCGCGGCAATGAAACGTGTGAAAGCAATCTTTGATCCAAATAATATACTGAATCCTGGAACACTCTGCTTCAAGGAGGTGCTACAATGACCCTCGGAGAAATGGAAGACATGATGGACAGCTGTGTCCGATGCTCCAAGTGCAAGTTCATTCCCCAGCTTGTTATCCAAAGTAAACGATTCTCAAGTATTTGTCCATCTATTGACTACTTCAATTTCCATGCTTACTCTGGTGGTGGTCGAATGATTACCGCTAGTGCCTATTACAAGGGGCGAATAGAATTAACTCCAGAGATGCTTAACGTCCTATACGGTTGCACAAACTGTGGTGGGTGTGAGGTGTCTTGTAAATGGGTCTACGAATTGGAACCTAACGAGGCGATTCATGAATTACGAGTAGCGGCAGTAGAGGCTGGTGTAGGGCCTATGCTCAAACATAAGAAATACATCGAGCTCGTTGAACGGAACAAGAATCCCTATGGTGAGGATCCGGATAAGAGACCCGCATGGTTAACAGATGACATTACGACAGACGAGTCATCATCAACCTTGTATTTCGTTGGATGCACTGCTTCATATCGTCGTGAAGAGATTGCAGTTGCTACCGCAAAGATACTGAATTCTGCTGGTGAAGATTTCCGCTTGATGGGTTCAGATGAGATGTGCTGTGGAAGTCCTGTCTATCGTGTCGGCGATGAGAAGAGCGCAATTGAGATAATGAAGAGCAATATAGAGCAGTTCAAGGAAGCAGGAATTGAGAAGATCATCACTTCATGCAGTGGTTGTTACAACATGCTCAAAGTGGAATATCCACGATTCGTAGAGCATGACATTGAAGTCGTTCATACTTCTCAGATAATTGAAGGATTTCTAAAAGATGGCAAAATCAACCTCACTGAAAAGGTTCCGTTGAAGGTTACCTATCACGACCCCTGCCATCTTGGTAGAATGGCTGAACCCTATATCCCATGGGAAGGTGAAAAAATAGAGGTTCTATCACAGGTGTATATCTACGACCCACCTAAACCAGAACGAAGAGGAGCTGGTGGAGTCTATGATGCACCAAGGAATGTTCTGAAACAGATTCCCGGTCTCGAATTGGTTGAGATGGAACGAATCCGTGAATACTCATATTGTTGTGGAGCAGGTGGAGGGTGTAAATCTGCGTTTCCTGATTTTGCACTCTGGGCTTCAAATGAACGACTTGAAGAGGCTGAGTCCACTGGAGCATCTACTCTTGTTTCCGCTTGTCCCTTCTGTGGTACTAATTTCAAAGATGGAATTGAGTCCCGTAATTCGAAGATGGAGTATTTCGATATCACGGAACTTGTTCTTCGTAGTATAGGAGGTGACAAGTAATGCTAGAAAAGGACGTATATGCTGCCTTCAAGAAGATTGTTGGAGAACGTAATATCTCACAGGATCCTGGCGTCATGGATTCCTATGCCTTCCAATGGTGCAATGAGATAGAGAGTGCCCAGAGAGGAGAAGAACCCCAGAGGTTTGGAGTTCGACCACTTGCTGTTGTTCTCCCTAAGTCCACAGAGGAAGTTCAGGCTATAGTTCGTCTCTGCAATGAACATGATGTTAGTTACAAAGCATTCTGTACGGGTATGGGACCATGGGCTGGTCTGAGCAGTCCTCGTGGGATTCAGATTGATCTCAGACGGATGAACAGCATTCTTGAGATTGATGAGAAAAACATGTATGCAGTGATTGAGCCATATGTTACAAATGCACAACTTCAATGTGAACTCTTCAGGCACGGTCTCATGCATCATGCTCAGGGAGCTGGACCTCAGACCTCTCCACTAGCAAGTCATACCTCTTTTGTTGGCCCTGGTTTTACTTCCCCGTACACAGGCTTTAGTGGGAGGAATGTCCTTGGTGTTGAATGGATTCTTCCAGATGGAGAAATTCTTAGGCTTGGATCATATGACCACAATGGTAAATGGTTCACAGGTGATGGACCTGGCATAAGTCTCCGTGGAATTATGAGAGGGTGGTTAGGTGCATATGGTGGCTTGGGAGTGTTCACCAAGGCTGCAATTCGTCTATTCTCATGGCCAGCTCCAAAGGAGTGGAAATGGAAGACGAGTGGTACCATTCCTGAATACGATTGGGATATCCCACCATTCTGGAAAATGTATGTACTGAATTTCGAGGAATGGGAAGAATACCAGAATGCTATGTATGAGCTTAGTGATCGCGAAGTAACTATGGTTGCAACAACATCCGCACCCGAGGGACTAGCTGCTTTGTTCACAAATACAAAGCAGGAGGCAATCGAATCGATATTTGCTGGATTACTAGCCAAGACTCGGAATTACATTGTGATGCTAGTAGCCGCACATACTGAGCGAGAGTTCGAGTTCAGAACAAAGCTAGTTCAATCAATCATGGAGAAATATGGAGGTAACGATCTCATTGAAGAAGGCGTGACAGTTCCAAAACCAATGCACTACGGAGAGACCGTTCGAAATATGCTTGGAGGTCATGCATTCCGTTTCTCAAACTGCTTCCAGAGTACTCATGGCGGCATGGATACGATAGCTATGGCTGTTCGATTAGCACAATTGAATCAACCTGTCAAACAGAAATACATCGACAAAGGTGTGATTGGCGATGATCGAGGTCTCGGAGTTTGGATTACAAGCTATGAATCCGGTCATATGGCACATATGGAAACTCCTACGGTGTACGATCCAACCTCCGTAGAGTCTTGTCTTGGTTATGCTGCCTATCAAGATGAGTGTAATCAGATGGACCTCGATGAAGCTCTAGGAATGCCCTTCTTCATCGTAGGTGATGATGTTCATAATTTCTATGCTGAAAGGACAATGAACTATGCTGATTGGATTCGAAAGATTAAGGCTGCATTTGATCCGAACGGGGTCTCTGACCCCAGTCACTATGTAAAAGGAGGAGAGCGAAAGAAATGACTGACTATGTTAATCCCAACGTAAAAGAAGGTTGGACCGGTCCTGGACGACGTGACGGAACCATACTTTCCATGAAACCCGAAGACGATGCACTGCATATCGATGTTGGTGCGAAGAACCAGTACGAGTGGTGGTATTTTGACGCACATTTGGAAGGTGGATACACTTTGGTGGCGTTCTTTTATGCCGCCTATCCAAATCCTGGTCTGGACCAAGGAAAAATCGCTGTTGAACTCACACTCTTGAGACCTGATGGCACTAAAACTCAAAAAGTTGTCAAGTACAAGAAATCACAATTCTATGCATCTACAGAGATTCCTCATGTCACGATTGGTAACAATACTATGAAAGCGACGTTCACTGATGATGGTCTTTCAGTCTATGAAATCTTTCTTGAGGATGAAGATTTGATGTTCGAATTGACCTACAAATCCCAAGTGAAAGCTTGGATGCCAGGTAATGGTTACTCACATTTTGCAAACTTGGGTCACTTTGCATGGGTTGTACCATCCCCAAGAGCTTCAGTTGAAGGGTCAATACGAGATGGCGACAAAACCATTGCAGTGAAAGGTGTCGGTTATCACGATCATAATTGGCTGAACTTCTCCTTCCAAAGCATCATAGAGTATTGGATGTGGGGTCGAGTGTATTCTGATAACTACACGGTTGCTTATGCATTCATTCAATGCAATGAAAAGGTCGAAAGACATGCTGTAAAAGTTCTGATGGCTGCGAAAGGAAGCGAAGTGTTTCTCAGCTCAGGCGAGTACGAATTTACTCAGGATGATTTTGAATTCAGTGAAGCTGCGGGACATAGTTTCCCAAGAACGATTTCAATCAAAGTCCCTGGAGAATTGGACGTCAAACTAGAAGTGGCTAGGGTTTACGAAGAAGTGAATATGCTAGATATGTTCAATCCTGTATTG
>JAEOUM010000105.1 GCA_016839275.1 Candidatus Thorarchaeota archaeon | reverse complement strand
TAGTATCCCTAACGCGGACCTTTTATGTTCTCTTGAAGGGTGAACTCCTGTTGAATATAATGAAACTTTTCACAGATGCGGAAACTGAAACAATAGCAAACCAACTGAAAGGAAAAAGTGGGAGTTTCTTGATTGCTTTCCGCAATAAACATGGACCAACTAAGTTGAAGCAACTCTGGACGGAAATGCTAAATGACCTTGACCATCCAGTTAGCTGCTTGAGTTGGTGGTCAAGTGCGGGTAATGTTGGGCTCTTAGAATGTGAAACGGAAAACGGTCTGAACATTTATGGACAATGGGTTCTTGGTGAAGAACACAAATTACTAAACATCATGGAAGTCACAGAGGAAGACATTGTTAACATACGAACTGGTTTTGATGCAGGTGCGGTTACATCATCTGAAATGCGTGCTATTCGAATTGGAGAATCCGGTGGGGAGAACGAGTAGCAGTAATTCTTAATCCACTGTCAAAGTCTTGGATAGATTTCGAGGAAGATCTGGATTGATACCAATATCCACAGAGAGGAAGTAGCTCAATAGTTGCAGTGGTATCACATCTAGAATTGGATTCAACAAGATGTCTGATTTTGGTACCGCAAGATAATCATCCTTATTGGCCACATAAGGCAGAAGAGTGTCTTCCATTTCACCAACGATAATGGTCCGTCCAGATCTAGCTTTCACTTCATTTATGTGGTTTATGACCATCCAACTATCTTCTGTGGTCGTCACGAAAATGACCGGATACTTGTCAGTTACGATGCTCAGTGGACCGTGCTTGAACTCCGAAGAATACATACCTTCGCAGTGATTGTAGCAGATCTCTTTGATTTTTAGAGCACCTTCTTTTGCGACCCCATCGGTGAATCCATAACCTAAGCAATACAGGTCCTTTACATTTGTCAGAGTCTTGGCAAGGTTCTTTGCAAGAATACCTGTTCTATCTATGGTTGTTTGGGTTAGCCGCGGGAGGTCAGTCCGGAGCCTATTGATTAGGGAAGCAGCTTCGGAAGGATCCAGGTGCCCGTTCCTTTCTCCGAGTTTGGCAGATAAGTAAGCAAAGATGACTGCTTGTGAGTAGTAAGTCTTTGTGGCAGGAACAGAGATTTCATATCCACAAGTCATTGGAACATAGGAGTTGGCTTTGAACATGAGCGTACTGCCAATGACATTGACAATTCCTAGTGTCTTTCCATAATCGTTCTCATAGACCATGTTAAGGACATTGAGAATGTCTTTTGTTTCTCCACTCTGCGAAACAAGTATGCTTAGACTATCAGAGTCCATAGTATTTCCATACATGGGTTCAAATTGGCCACCTAGTGCATGGATAATCGGAAGTCCAGCAAGTCTGTTGAAGTAATAGGTACCCACAATACTTGCATTATATGATGATCCGCAGGCAACGAGGTAATGACGTGATGCATCCTCAAAGAGAGAGAACCACTTCTCATTCTCTTGACCTTCAAGAACCCCCATGAGGTCCTGTACTACCTTCGGTTGTTCATTAATTTCTTTCAGCATAAAGTGCGGGAAACCGCCCTTCTCTGCTGCACGTGCATCTATTTTAGATATCTCAGGTTTTCGCTCGAGCTGTTTTCCATCTTCAATTCTGAAGACCTTTACCTCATCGTGAGTGAGAGAAAGCATCTCTCCATCTGCAAGGTAGAGGATTCGATTTGTAAGTGGAAGGATAGAAGGCAAGTCACTAGAGACTATAGTGGCATTTTCAGCAATACCTGCAACTAGAGTTGATCCCATTTTAACGGCATAGATTTCTTCCTTATCTGAACGCCCTACTGCAAAAGCAAAAGCTCCTTTCAAATCATGCGTCGATAAGCGCACAGCCTCTAACATATCACCAGTCTGTTCGTAATACTTATCCACAGCGTGTACGCATAACTCTCCATCATTCTCCGATCGAATCGTGTGACCTGTTTCGATAAGCTGTCGTCTGTATTCCACATAATTATGTATATTACCATTATGAGCTCCAAAGAAGACCTCTTCACATCCAAAATGCGGCTGCGCGTTAATCTTATTGGGAGCACCATATGTAGCCCATCGTAGTTGAGCAATACCTCTGTCGCCTTTCATCTTTGAAAGACCAAGTAGTCTATCTACATCCTCAATGGTTCCAACATCTTTTCTGAGATCCACTATTCCATCTCGCACAGCTGCAACACCTACTGAATCGTAGCCTCGATATGTTAACTTGCTACTGCAGCGTACAAGCAGTTCACCAATATTATCTGAATTACGAGTGACGATTCCGGTGATTCCGCACAAAGTGCAACCTACCTCAGTCGGATTTCAGGGAGAAGATATGCGATGAGCTTGAGTTCATGATAAAAGAGTTGTGTAGTGTGAACATCTGTACGTGTTTGGATGACTTGACAGTGATTCGAAGACCTTTTAATGTGGAATTGAAATCAGAGTAGGAGAGAGAGCACAGAGGCTTTTGGTGATGGGAAAACAGAAGAGAATGTCATTACTTCTGCATCCGTTTCGTCGAGAGTTGTATCAAGTTTTATGTGAAAATCCTGGAACATATCTTCTAGAACTTGTGGATATTCTTTCATCACCACTAGGAACACTCACATGGCATCTTCGAATTCTTGAGCGAGAAGGTTTGGTAAAATCTATCAAGTTTGCAGGCAAGCGCCTCTATTATCCAAAAATGTTGCGTTCACAAGAAGCGGAAATGGCGTACCTCACTATGCGTAGTGATACAGCTCAAAAGGTCTTTGCATATGTCGTCAATAATCCAGGATGCTATCAAGAGCAAATGGCAGAAGTTCTTGGCGTGCATCATGATACTGTTAGATGGCATATCTCAAGAATGGAAGAGGTTGGACTCATCAAGGTAGTAAGAGAGGGCCGTAAAAAACGCCATTATCTAGCGGAGCTTGGTGAGTCCCTCATGAAAGGTAGCCTTAATGTGATTACTGAAGCTTATGTGATGTTTTTAGTTGAGAAGCTTGAGGATGGATGTCTGAATCCTGAGATTCGAGAGACAACATCAGATCATGTCACAATTAGAATCGATTGTCCTGAGCGCGGAAAAGATTGTTTTGTAACCATTAGTTTGACGGATTGGGAGTTCTCCTACATTGACGAAGAAGGAATAGTTTCATCTCTTGAAGATGGAATAGCTAATGATGAGTAGACTCAGGAATTCTATATCGATCCATCAAGAACATGCTGAACTCTCTGCGCAATCTCCTCAGGATTTGGTCCTCCACATACGACAGCCAATAGACGATTCTCGTCAACACGTGTAATCAGTAAACGCAACTCAGAAGTATCAACAGAGATTGAGTGACTGACTTCAGAGTATGTCAGACCATTTGCAAATAAGGAACTCAGGAGACCAGCAACTTCAATCTCATCATTAAATCCTACCGAGCCCAAAGGGAGACCTTCGATGGTTAGAAGAATGGCTTGTGTGATATCAGGAATCTGCTCAACAATTGTACCAAGAATCGTTTGCTTCCCAAATGCTCGTGTTGATCCCATGACAAGTTCCATGCGAGTTGCTAGAGATTGGAATGTAGGAACATATTGATCAAGATTCAGACCGGCATCATCAGCTTTAGTCAGGACGACAACTAGTTGATAGTGAGGCTGTACAACAGTCAGAATCCTTTCAATAGTTGTTGTTTGAATAAGATGAGTTGGCCCTGATTTTTTAATATGCCCTAGTGCAGTGGATCCACCCCAAACCAAAGCTGCTGAAACAGTAGCAAGAACTCTTGCGTCGGCGTCACCCTCTCGTGAAACTGCGGCTACTATGACGCCCTCTTTAGTGCACAAGACAGCCTGCTTTACTGAACGATGCGCTTTCAGAGTTTCCTCTAAAAGACTAGCAACTTCACCAAGTGTGTCACCAGGCATCATGTCCACCAATTCAATCTCTTACTCCCATTTCCGACAGTCAACCGTATTTATAACTGTGCTCTTTGCTTTCGAAGCATTGTTTTAGCATCTCATCCATCAAGGGGCAATATGTCTCTGAGCAACACATTTAAATCGACCAGCCTGAGCAACGAATTCAACGACCGTGGAGGCATGATTTTGAACTCAAGGTCAAGCATCTTAGCATCTGTGATAATAATTGTACTCGTGTTTTCCGTAGTAGGAAGCTATGTCTTCTTAACTAATCAGTACGTACCACCCGACGTCGTTGTGGTCACTGTCGAACCAGGTTTTGGGGATCTAAGCATGGCGGATCAGGTTGATCTAGGTCTCCACGAATTGTCCGGCGATTTAGTTGTGAGTATTGAGTACAGGGTCGCCGCAAATCAGGGGGATGCACAAACAATCTTAGAGGAATTGGCAAGTTCGGGTATTTATGAATTGATTATTGTAGTTGGTGAAGATCTAGCAGAAGCGGTACAAGCAGTTGCTTCAAACCACCTAGCACAGCGATTTGCATTCATTGGTGGTTCTGTATCTGCTAGTAATGTCATTTCAACTATATTTTCTCAGTACGAAGCAGCGTTTCTTGCGGGGGCACTAGCAGCATACATGAGTTCTGGAAATACAAATAGAAGCAACATTGTTGGAATCATTGGATCAGTCGCTTCTAATCCAACTGTTCAACATCTCATAGCAGGTTTCAAACAAGGCCTTATCTACGCCAATACTACTGATAATCTCAATGTCACACTCCTTCCAGATCAATTTGTAGGTTCATATAATGACTCTGAAGAAGCAAGCAGTTTAGCATATCAAATGTTTAATCCATATAATCCAAGTGGAAACGCTACAGTCATTTTTGCTCCAGTGCGTGCGAGTATTGTAGGCATAAGAGAGGCAATGGTTCAGGCGAACGAAACTTGGTTCAGTGATCTTGGTGGTAGAGAACCCTTCATCATCGCTGCAGAAGGTGACCAGGACTTCATGGGGCTTCCGGACATCAATATTCGTTCAGGGTATTCATGGGTGCTTTCCAGTATCGTACCAAGGTCCGATCTCGCAGTCTATCGCATAATAAATGCTACAATGTGGGATGATTTCTCGCCACTTCAGGCTCAATCACCATTGCTCTATGATCTCGCTAATGGTGGTGTCAATCTCACGAATTTCGTCTACAGAAATCCAGCCTGGACTCCAAACACAGTCCTTATGACTATTAGCGAGTATCGAACTATGATTCTCAATGGTTCAATTGTAGTTCAAGAAACTTGGCCTTAGATTCCCAATCGGGTCGGGGGTTGATTGCCCCCTATTCATTTATTATAAAAGATATTAGTTGGAAGTGAAATCGATGACGGAAATCGAAGATATAATCGAACTAATCCAGTCTGGTATTTCCCTAAAGAGAATCAATAGAACAGGATGGGGTATTGCAGGAGTGAACTGCATAAGAACAGAATCGGTAGCAGAACATGCCTTTGGTTCAGTTCTTACAAGTATCTTTGTTGCCCGATACTTGAAAGAGAAGGGACTCCAACTAGATGTAGAAAAAGTAATCACCATGGCTGCAATCCATGATCTACCAGAATCCCTAATATCAGATATTCCACGATTAACAGACCAGTCATTATCATCAAGAATTAATGAGATGAAACGGATAATAGAGAGAGAGGTTATTCAAAGAATATTCAGCAAAGAAAACTCCTTTTCTAAATACTATTTTGGTCTATGGGAGGAGTTAGAGGAAGGTTTGACTCTCGAATCCAAGATAGTGAAAGGTTCAGATATCATCGATATGTTAATGCATGCATTGACATTAGAGGCAACAGGCGTATCACCCAGACTATTGCATCAATTCTTCAGCTCGTCTCAAGAAATAATTGAATCT
>JAEOUM010000104.1 GCA_016839275.1 Candidatus Thorarchaeota archaeon | reverse complement strand
TATACTGTGACAGTCACTGAAGAATGGACATCTGCTAATCAAGGCATTTTTGATTTGAGGTTTTACATAAGCAAGAGTGGTTATGACACACTCTCATTGGTCTTCGAACAATACTTGTTAGTTCGGCCGTTCCCATGGATCGTGATTATCATTCTCGGTGGTATCATTGGTACTGTCATCATCGGTTGGGTCTATATCAAACGAAGGCGTGGTGACTCTTTTTCATTTCGTCGAGAGAAGAAAGGACAGTCTAAATCGAAAAAGCAAGCGAAGGAAGAGGAGAGGAAACGGAAAGAAGAAGACAGTAAATTTGATGCTAAGGAGTACTTTGGCGTCTAATTTGAACTTTCTAGTCGAATGCGCAATTCGCGTGCTTACAATAAGGTTTTATATATACTACACAGACTAGCCTTTGTTTGGATTGGCAGAGGGTTCTCGCATGTCTACGCGTGTTGATAGTATCAATAAAATCATCCGTGATTTTGAGACCGTACCAGGTGTTGAAGGTGCCGCGCTTGTATCTCCTGATGGGCTCATGATTGCTTCTGCCTTACCCGAGAGTGAGCAGGAAAACGTCGCTGCAATCAGTGCTGCAATCACTTCTCTTGGTGAGAAAGCGACAATGGAATTGGATCGAGGCACTCTTCTCGAGATTTATGTAAAAGGGGACAAAGGGTACACTCTCATTACCTCAGTGGGTGATCGTGCAGTCTTCCTCGTTTTAGCAAAGGTCGATGCTCAGCTTGGACTTATCTTCATGGATATGAAGAGAATGGCTGAGGCGCTGCTTGAGATCCTCTGAATTTTGAGAGTCATTTCATACTCTTGATCATAACATCAACAATGTGACGTGCAACCTCGCGCTTTGATGCCAGTGGAACATGTTGCACAAAGTTCTTTGGTCCTACAATGAGGACTTCGTTTGTATCAACTTCAAAAGCAACACCCTTCTTCTGCTCGTCATTTGCAACAACCAGATTGCAAATTCCTGATGTTATTTTAGTTCTAGCTCGGTTTTCTAGCTCTTCATTACTAATACCGGACTCGACTTTGAATCCCACAATGAAGAGATTCTTGTATTTGTTACGAGCCTCCTCTATGATTTTCTTTGTAGGCATAAGGTCAATCACGAGACCGCTCTTTCCGGAGGCAAGTTTGGTTTCTTCCTTTTTTGATGGCACATAATCAGAAACAGCTGCTGCAGAAACAAGACCATCAGTCTTCCGAGAAGACAGCGCTTTCATCACAGCATTCAACATCTCTTCAGCAGTTTGAACATTAACAACTTCAGCAAGTCCTGGAGCTTTCTGAGAAGTTGGTCCAAGAATAAGTGTTACAGATGCGCCTCTGGAATTCAGTTCTTGTGCTACTGCAATTCCCATCTTACCTGATGATGGATTTGTGATAAATCGAACCCTATCTATCCATCCCCTTGTAGGGCCTGCAGTTACCACAAAGTGCTTTCCTTCAAAGTCTCTTGGTCCTAATTTAGCTATTACATGCTCCACAATCACATCAACTTCGGGTATCTTTGCTTTTGCCTCCTCAAGTCTTGGTGAGACCACTCCAACACCCATTGATTTCAGCTTCTCGATATTCTCAATCACAGCTGGATGGTCATACATTGACTCATGCATTGCAGGAACCACAATAACAGGAATTCGTGCTCCAATCGCAGACGAGACTGTTGTAGTCACTGGTGTATCATCTATTCCCATAGCAACCTTACCAATTGTGTTTGCAGTCGCCGGTGCAATGAGAACTAGGTCTACGTGACCTTTGTGTTTTCCAGCCAGAGTTATGTGTTCAATCTGCCCAGTCAACTCGATGACAACAGGATTACCAGTCGCCCATTCTAGAAGATAGGGATGAATGATCTTTTGCGCCATTGCACTCATAATCGGATATACTTCTGCACCATGACGCATGAGCTTTCTTGCGAGTGCGACGCATTCGACTGCAGCTACGCTACCAGTGACGCAAAGCGCAATAGATTTTCCTTCAAGAGCACTGCTGAGGCTTCCTTTGATAAGCTTGGATGTGTGTTCCATTGGACAAGACACCCCTTTGTCGTCTACAGCCACTCAATATGAACACAAGAGGTCGGATAAGACTTGCGGGTGGCGGTCAATCCACCTATAATCCACTAGTATAAGTCATTTTTAGGCAGAGTACTCTGGCTGGGCAAAGAATATATGAGGCTGAGCGGATGAGCCAAAGTACCGGTGGCGGCGGTCCTAGTGGATGTACCGTCAATGGATATGTGTATGATTCAATCATCGGTAGGTGCGGAATACTTGGCAAACACTTCTCGCGACATGGAGGCACTCCTTAGAGGATTTCAGGCTGAGAAGAAAGCACGGTTCCAAGCTTACGAAAAAGTCGTATCTGCACTTGATACACCAACGCAGTCTCTCTTTGTCACTGATAATGATAATGAGGTCGATACATTTCAACGAGATTTCAATGAGTATCTAGTATCAACCAAGAGAATGGAGGAAGGATCTACTGAGCTTCCTTACTATATGGTGAGGATTGGATACGATGGTGATATGCTCGATGATATGTTTCGTATAGTCGTTTCGGATGAGTCTGAGAATTTCAGCCCGGCATCACTTGATGTCAATGCACTATATTCGAAACAGGCAATATTCCAACACCTCTATCAGAGCATCACAAGGAACAAATTCATCATCTTCCATATCACCGAATTTCCCCTTGCATACTACTTTGAAACCGCTGTAGTTGTGGATGTAGAGGAACTGTCGGATGTGATGGACCCCTCAGTTCATGATGGTACGATTATCAGATATCTAAACGATCTCCGTGAGCAAGGTACAGAAGAGCACAGAAAGACATACAGTTTCTTCTATCGAATCAGTACCTCTCTCTTGATGGAGCTTTCGAATGTGTTTCTTGTAGTTCCAACGGCGGGAATGAACAGACATCTTGTCGTGACAAGCTGGCGTACTCAGACTCTTCTTCTTGGCTTTAGTCCGTTGACTTGGTCATCCGGAAGTTTCAATGTCTTTGACCTGAGTGGTCGTGATATTGATGCACGATGGGCTTATCCTGCTCCACCCTCTGCAGATCCTAGGGTCAAGCAGTATACAAGTCTAGTACCGATGAAATAGCTTCAGTCCATTATCCGTTGTAAACTCATTATGTATATACATGTATATACGTACTCTTTTTTATATAAAGAAGCTTTAATACCCGACTAAATCAAGAGAGATTCGGCTGACACCTTGAACAACAGAAAGAGTGTGCCTCGAAGTGCAAGAGCCTTCGTTCCTGGGCATATAACAGGATTCTTTCGAATCCATGATGATGCTTCCAGTCCATTGTTGCGTGGATCAAGAGGAGCTGGCTTTTCTGTTGAGATTGGTACAATCACAACAGTCAGCATAACTGATAATGAATCCCTAGAAATTACTACAATTTACAATGATG
>JAEOUM010000103.1 GCA_016839275.1 Candidatus Thorarchaeota archaeon | reverse complement strand
TCTGCATTATCTACGACATTATGGTTATCTTTTACATCTAAAAAAAAGTTTCTCACACTTTTTCCAGCATTTTAAGGGCACATAAGACCGTTTATCCTCTACAATGTGTCAAATCTGCAACGCCTTGCTGAAAAAAGAATATCACAACTGGACTTCAATGTGCAGCCTTCCCATATATTAATAACTATTGTTAATATATCCTGAGGTGGTAAGTCACATGGATAGGTCTTCAGAAGATATGACTAGCAAGGTATGTATAGTGACCGGTGCAAATTCGGGAATTGGTAAAGAAACTGCTCGAGCCTTAGCAAAGATGGGAGCCAAGGTAGTCATGGTTGTTAGAAACCAACAAGCTGGTGAAGAAGTTCGTCAGGAGATCATCAAGGAAACCCGAAATGAGGCGATTGAACTCATGATAGCTGATCTGTTTTCAATGGATGAAGTTCGTAGACTTGCATCAGACTTCAAGAAGACTCACACAAGGTTGGATGTGCTCATAAACAATGCAGGAGGCATCTTCCCAACGAGAGAAGTAACTGTAGATGGATTTGAGAGGACATTTGCACTCAATCATCTTGCACCTTTTCTGCTTACACATGAATTGCTGGAACTGCTGAAGGCAAGTGCTCCATCACGCATTATCAATGTGAGCTCCGCGGCGCATCTAAGGGGGAAGATAGACTTTGAAAATCTGCAGAGCGAAAAGAGGTATGGACCGATGAGACCATATGGCAGTGCCAAACTCATGATTATAATGTTCACTTATTCTTTAGCAAGACGCCTTGAGGGGACTGGTGTCACAGTTAATGTCCTTCATCCAGGTGTCGTGAGAACTCATTTTGGTCAGAATGATGCGTCCAGGTCAAGGAGGCTGATGTTCAGGCTATTAGGACCACTTTTCAAAAGCCCAGAGAAGGGAGCAGAAACCTCAGTCTATCTTGCGTCATCGCCAGAGGTTGAGGGCATTAGTGGTAAGTACTTTGTGAATTGCAGACCGAGAAAATCATTAAAGATCAGTTATGATGAGGACTTGCAAGAGAGGCTCTGGAAGCATACTGAGAGTTTACTGACAAAGACAGAACCTTCCCGGAAGAGCACATCATCAGAGTGAATCTAGCATCTCCGAAATTCTCTCAAGAGCCTGTTTGAGATACTCTCTCTTAGAACCAAAACCTATCCTGATAAAACCGGGCATCTCAAAATACTCGCCAGGAGATATGAGGACGTTCTTCTCTTTTATGAGCCGCATCACTAAATCCAATGATGGTATTCCTGTGTTTTGTTTGATAAAACATATGGCAGCAGCAGAGGGCTGGACACACTCAAGTAAGTCGGAATGAGCGTCAAGCCATTTCTGCATAATAGACCAGTTCTCCTGGATATGCTGTCTTGTTCGTTTCTCTATCTTAGCCTGCACTTCTGGCTTTAGAGCTATTGAGGCGAGCCAGTCACTCACTTTCGAGGGACAAATGGTCGTATAGTCAGAATACGACCAGAGTTCCTTTGCAACTAGTTCAGAGGGACAGATAGCCCAACCAATACGAAGTCCTGGGAGACTATAAGCTTTGGATAGACTCGATGTGATGATAGTCTTTTCATAGCGACCATGCATTGAGGGTGCTTTCATCTCTTGTAATTCTGCACCTCTATATATCTCGTCAGAGATGACCCATACATCTTTCTCCGCTGCAATTTCTGCGATTGTATCCAGGTCATTATCACTAATGATAGCGCCCGTAGGATTGTTTGGGTTGCAGATAGCTATGGCTGTGGTCTTCTCTGTGACCTGAGCCTTCAGTTCCTCAATATCTGGGACCCATCTTTTGTTATCCATCTTAAGTCTGAATGTGTTTACCTTACCTCCAAGAGTTTTCCAAACTCCACTCATTTGCATATAGTTGGGAATCATGAAAACGAGTTCTTGTCGAGAGGGATTCTCATGGAAGAATCTCCAGGTGACAAGGTAGTTGGCTTCAGCACCCCCGTTGGATACAATGATATTGTCGACTCCAATTCCGTTATATTGTCGGGCAATCGCTTGGCGCAATGAAATTGTTCCATTAGTCTGAGAATAGCTTAGTTGGGTATCAAAGAGTTGCTCTTTGAGTTCAGGCGTATCTAGCAACTCTCTAATTCTAAGGGGTTCGACTCCACTCTCACTTAAATTGAATTCTACACGATGCTCCCATTCAGATTGAATGCGTTCAAGATTAAATGTTTCAAGCTTCATCACAATAGTCTCCAAGAGGTCAATTAGAAGGGAAGATGGAGTGACTAATGAATTCTACTCAAGTGCAAGATTTCGGTAATCTCATTGCGTGAACTAAGAGTGCATACATATTATGTGATTCAATCTTCGTGCTCAAGTATAGGAATCACATATTTTTGAAGATACCCTGACTCAGAGTCAAAAGTCACGCCCTGTAGTGTGCTACGGAATGCTGGTGCAATAAGTTCTTCATCAAATGACTGCGCCAAAATAATGAGCTGAGCGCCCGAGTTTGTTATGAATAGTGTTGCCACTTTAATTGTGTTGGAGTATATTAATCGGTAAATGCCCTCCATGATTTCATCCGCAATCTTGACTGCAGTGTAGTAGACAATATCATACTCTAGAAGACCTCGTGTATCGTGGATGAGGTAGTTCGATGTTTGAATGTTGACTTGCGCCCCCATGGTCATGAGTATACGTCTGATAGTATAAAACCCCCGAGAAAAAGAACTGAATGAGGAGAGTGCTCATAACAGGAGTATGAGCAGACTCTCTTGATTTAGACCATAGATGACTGATGGTGCAGGATCTACAGCTCTCTGTAGAGCCATGCATATGCGAGCGCTTCAGTAGACTGAGCTTTCTTAGCTCTGTTCAACTTCCGCTTGTTATTCTTTGATAGTGCCATATTTTTCACCTCATCCTCTTAGCTCACTTTTTGCGAGTATATTCATAGTACAGGGAATCAAGCGTCTTGAGACCCGAATTTCGATTTCTTCGTCTTGCGAAGGCTTCACCATCTTTCGCTCCATCAGTCATCTTGGTCACCTTTCCTCTCCAAACCATCAACCCCGCGAATGGCTGTCTTTTGGTTTGCATGTATTTGTATTACGTATTACAATATATAAGTATTTTGCTTACTTATACAATGTGTTACAAAATAGTCTTTCGTTGGTTCTGCGTGCTTACATATAGTAAAGGTTACTCGCCTACGATAATCTGACTAATTCAAAGAGATGCAGAACAGATTATTCGAAAGAAATCAGCTACTCTTCATACATCCAATCAAGAGAAATCTCATGCCTATACTCAAGGTATCGAGAGAGTGCAAGGATCTCAATGCGAAGCGTTTGGAAGTTTCATTTTACATCTTAGTTAAAGTGCTTGCAATTTCATCATACTTAGTTAGAAGAAGTGAATAATGACCTTCTTCTTCAAAGTATTTGGCTGTGCAGTGAGTTATTTTATCTTCTACAGCTTTTCCTATTCCAATCTGTACATTGGTGTCCATAGTACCATGCCAGAGAAAGACATTCACTTCCTCCGTGATATCTGATAGTTTAAAACCCCAATCCTTGATGAGAAGCGATCCATCTGTAGTCACTCCTTTTGTACCGTTAATGAAAGCTTCTTGCATTTGTTTCCAAAGAATGTCAAATACATCCTGTTGCTCAATCGCTCTCTTGTCCTGCGCTGGGAGGTTGTGCACTAATTCTAGAAGCATTTGCTCTCTCGCTTTCTCTTGATCTTCAGATTTCAATGGTTTTTCGTATGCACTACTCAAGTACATTTCCATTATTTTAGGCATCTTTCTACCCAATGAACGTATTATCCTCTCTGAGCCCGATAGGTGTTTCTTAACAAGATCATATGGTCCTAGTCCTGATACTATACCTACCGAATTCACTCGATCTGGAAGTCGACAAGCACATGCGTGAGCATAGGGAGCGCCACCAGAATATCCCAAAACAGAGAATGTATCTATGTCTAAATAATCTGCTAGTTCTGAAATATCGTCAGCTAAATCAGGAATTCTTCTTTTTCTTTTATAATCTGACAAACCGACTCCAGGTCGGTCTATTGAGATAATTCTTGGTCCAGAAAAGGAAGTAAAAGGTTCGCACATTAGCAGTTCTAGCCTGGAGCTAGGCCATCCATGCATGTAAAAGATAGTACCCTGTGAATTACTCCCTCTCTCTATATACCCCAACTGTCTTTCATCTGAAAGCTGTATTGTCTTCCCATTCTTGTCATCAACTAATCTTCCCATTAAAACTCACCAAGTGATTTGTCAATTAGTTCTTCGAAGTAGAAAATATGTAAAAGATATTATGGTGAGCGTATGAACACAATTCTAGGAAGCACTAAAAATTGGAAACCAATTGCCTGAGAAGATGTAAAAACGAAAATGTAAGCCCCTGAGCGCTGACCTGATTAGCGACTAGAAATCACCTTCTTCTTCGACTGTCTTCTTCACGCCTGTGCAGATAGAGCTGCAGTTTGTTAGTTTCCACTGGCCCTCATTATTCTTTGCAAGTTGCAGAGGAGTGGCCATGTCTTTTCCACCACTCTTGATGAAAATCTTAACACCCTTGCTGACATCCTGCTTACTAACAACTGTCATAGTCAGTGCCTTGTTGTCAATCTTGTAGTTGTTGGTATTTGTTCCACCTACATATGAACGAGCGATGTTCTTGTTGTGTTGGAATTGACCAATATAGTATTTTGCACTTTTTCCGAGTTTTAATCCCGAAGGGGATCCACCATCTTCGAGACAATCTCTCTTAGAAACAACTATGGTCATCATTGTCTCAGCCAGCTCGGGATCCTTTTCGATATTGAGTGCGGCGATGAGGTAGTACATAATCGTGTTCTCTGGTTTATCAGCATCTTTTTCCCATGCTGTCTTGAACTTCGGAAAAGAAGTTATCATCTCTTTAGTTATCTTCGTTGTCATTGCGAATCACTCCCGGGATGTGTTCTTCTCCATAGAAAAAGTTTCGGAGCGTGTACACTCCTAGATGATGTCAATGAGAACTCGTCCGTCTCTGACAAGCCCCCAAGCCAAGAAGGGCATCTGAGTCCAACGTTCGTACGCTATGGACTGGAAATTGCGGATTTGACAGAAATAGAGAGTGAGAACAAGACCATGTGAAACAACGAGTATATTCCTACTATAGAACATGATATTGATTCTCTTCACACCCTCAACGAACCTGTGCAAGGCTTCTGCGCCAGATTCCCAACCATGAACACTATAATCCCAGTCAGTCAGAGTTTCCCTGACCAAACGACGATATTCTACATTCGATAGAAGTTCTCCGTGGTGACGTCGCAGCTCGCTGAGCTCAGGAATCTCATAGATTTCCACATCAAGTTCTTGAGCAAATACATCTGCAGTCTGCCATGCCTTCTTCTCGCTCGAATGCACGACACCCTCTATCTTGCCAAAGACCTCTGATTTTGCTAGTTCACGTGCTTGTTGAAGCCCATTTGGGGTGATTGACCATTCATGGGCAGGTAGGGAAGAATCGACAGCAGTTTCTGCGTGTCTCAGAAAATAGATTGAATTCGACACTTCATCCTTCTCCTTACATCTCATTAGCGCCATCTACGAAGTCAAATTCCTAAATAATACGACTTCAAAAGAGGCGGGCGACAGTAAGGTATCAGTTGGGTGTGGTAACCGATGGTAGTTAGTTACCATGAT
>JAEOUM010000102.1 GCA_016839275.1 Candidatus Thorarchaeota archaeon | reverse complement strand
TAACTTGTTGGACTTGGAGGTGTTGTCTGTAGCAGTGTGTCTCGTTGCAATACCCTCAATGAAACAGTATCAGTTCGGTTTGCATAGTATGGAGAAACTCCCTTCGCCCACTCTACTGATATGTCCATGTAGATGAGACCAATCCTGCTGAAGACTGATGTATTGAATGAGATCGAATAATTACCGGGTTGAGTCAGTGACCAATCGATTATGGTAATATCTGAAGGATCTACCGTTTCGCCTTGGAAGCTGATGAAAATGAAGACATATCCAGACAGGTTATCGATTCCAGTGCTACTGAATATATCACTGAAGTAGAAGGTATAGCTCATAACGCCAAGGTATGGTGTAGGCTCTGAGCTAACAAGAAGTGTTAGACCAGACTCTCTGCCCACAACATTGGCAGTCGCGAATATCGATTTATCTTGGTACTTCGAGTAGGGTCCAGTCCAATCAGCTTCAATCTTGAAGCTCTGCAAGCCAAGACCAAATTGGGATGCGGGAACCTGTATTATGTAAAATCCAGCCCCATTGACGGTATCATTCGTGACGCTGAAGATCACAAGATGTGTGTATGATGCAGTTGAGTTATATACCCTGAATATCAAGTATGATGATTTTACACCAACTGCATCGTCCAGATCACCATAATACACTGAGATGTTGAATATCCCAATAGAGCTGGTTGGTTCAACTGAACTAACTAGCCGGAAATCAGTATTATGTGTTCTAATTGTTACTGTAATATTGAAACTCGCCGGTTGATAGTTTGCTCCTTTTGAGAATGTAAATGTATAGACAATGTTTGATGAGATTCCATCTGTATCAAGAGTTTGGAAGACTATACGATATCTCTGAATTCCCAAGAGATACTCGACCGTGAACCTTGACCAGGTGGATACGACATCCGTATCTAAAGTATTGTTATCAATGGGAAGCAGTCTATCAAGGTCAGTGTAATCAGCATAGAAAGTGACTGAACTACCAAGTGGAATGCTCAATGAGCCAACAGAGGGAATCACTGATGTGTAAGCGGCTCTGATGACTATTCGGAGCCGTATAGTTCTCGCGTCATAACCAGCTTTGTCAGCTGTAATATTGATGTAGTGTGTACCCTGAGCAAGCCCAGTCACATCAATCCAGACCGTGTAAACACCACCAGTCAAGTCAGCTTGTCCATAGAGCCAAGTGGGATGGTCAAGAGATGAAATCGACGCACCATCAATCCCAATTTCAGAATCAGCATCAGTATACTCCAGCGTAATCTGGATATTCATCCCAAATGGTGTAGTCACCTCAGGATAGTTGGGCGATGTCAAATAGCTGCTAATTGCTCTATATCTGAATCGAATCAAGACAGATGTATCGGCATAGCGAATATCAGATGAGTGGAAGTAGACTCGTATCTCATAGATGCCATCTCCGAAGTATGAGGCACTGATTGTAATATTATACCTACCAATTGATTGATCTGAATTATCAAATGAGAATGCGTAGGAGGGTATTGAGAATTCACCAGCAACTCTTCCCGTAATCTCATCCCCATAGTATACACCAGGCTCACTCACATTGAGTCTCAGCCCAACTTTGAAATCACTCCCAAATGTGAAAACGAGATTCGATGGATCGTGGTATAACACCGTTGATAACTTTCGAATTGTGATTGTGAACTGATAATCAGACGGTGCGAAGTAGATAGGGCTAGACATCGTTGTAATGACTGTAACAAGTTTGCTTCCGACAGGCCAAGAACTAGTATTCAATGACAATGAGTAACTGCCCGATAGGTCATAATAGACACCAAATTCCCACTGGAATCTCATTTGGGTCACAGCTCCAATCGGCACAGCTGTACCAGTTTCAAGATCGGTGAGAATCACCGTGAGTGGCGTGTAATTTCCATACGGTTGAGTTACCACTCCTGTTACCGTCAGAGCAGTTCTGTGTTTTGCAATTGATATACCGAATTGAAATTGAGCTGGCGCGTAGAAATTAGTGCTTGACATGACGACTGTGAGAGTCACAGTTTCTGTGCCTATTGCCCAGTCGTTTGTGGTTAAGGTCCGAGTGAAGCTGACAGGAGATACAAAAGTATCAGGATCATAAGAGGCTGTAGTAAAGGAGAATGAGGAAACACTTCCGATACTAACAGGCAGTCCAGTGTCAAGGTCGATTAACACAACTGTTACTTGGGTGTCTTCTCCATATGGGGTTATGAGATCACCTTGGACAGAAACAGAAGTATAGTGAGCACGTAGATTGAATGTCACAGATACCGTAGCGGTTTTCAGGTAGGTGTTACCAGCTGTCGCTTTGAGAGTATAGCTGTGTTGACCCAACGCTAAAGCCGCCGAAGATACATTGACACTGTAGACTCCGCTTCCTTCATCGGTAAAGCTCTTCACAGGAGAATTATCCCCAAAGGTGATTGTTGCACCTTCAATGGGTGTTCCCGTATACGAATCTGTGAAAGTGATCGTGGCTGTGAAATCATACCCTACCGGAGTGGCTTGAATGCTAGATGAAACAAGCCCTGTGTTGTGATTGAGGTCGATATCGAAGTATTCACTTGCATCATTGTAATAGGAATGAGTAGACTGAACATTGACTCGCCATCTCTTTGCATCAGCGAGATCATTCGTATCGAGGACTTTCCCATACTTGCCCCCACCATAAGCATCTAGAGTAATACTACTTGGGGAAGTCCAATTCATTGTAACAGTCGCGCCATTGACTGCGGCGTCATTGAGATCATCTTTTAACTCAAACTCAACAATTACAGCATCTCCAGCTGTCTTTACTGATAGCCTGTCACCGACCGCATCTACAGGTTTTGTGAGAGTTAGATACGTATCGCGCTTCACTGTAAAGGTTCGCTCAAATAGACCAGTACGAGTGGATACCGAGGCGCCTGTGTCATTGTAATAGACAGAGGCTGTCCAATTACCTGCTGGAGCACTCGATGTCAGAGTTTGTGTGAAGGTATGAGCAGGTGAGGAACGTTCCTGCTCAGCTCCCTTTGTTGCAAATGTTGTGGGATTTGCCTGATTATCCCATTCGGTCTTAAGCCAACCCTCAGAGCGGTACGTTGTTGCAACACGAAATTCATCCATTTGACCAGTGAACCAACCAGAACGTTCACCACTAGTTTCAAAATCGCCACCGCCAAGTTGCCACGCCTCAACGTAACTCATGTTCGCTTGTGTAGCAGATCCAACCTGCCCAATGGCAGTGTCATAGGCTGCGCTTGCAAATCCAACAAAGATCTTGTTCTTTGATGGATCACTTTCATTGGCATAACAACCAATATAATACCATCCAGGATTCCATGTTGTCCTCGTGGTCCACTTGTACATTGGATCGTTCGAAGCACTTTCAACCTTGAATACAAGGGAGCCATTTGGAACCGTGGATTGACCATAATCCTGGCCAACAAGTGCAATGACCATATCGTGATCGATATCTATGTATTTCTCCAAGATCACCTTAGTGGTTGGTGATGTAGGGCTATGCGTAGCGGTTATCCGGAACCAGCCTGTAATCATCACATTGTCGGGTGGTGCAAGAGCAGCCGAGAATGAGATGTAGTCGTTTCCATCAAAATCTTGAGCATATCCTACTCGTGAGGTGAGAGTTTCTACATTGCCATGTTGAGTACCATCGTATCCATGTCCAGTCGCATCATAATGCGTGCCTGTAGAAGCTTCATTCACGACATCTTCCCCAAGGTGCCATACTGCTTCCATATTTGGACCCCAAACTCCCTCAGGATCCTCAAGCTTATCGACGATAGGGCTTCCGTAATACATTGTGATTGTATTTGTGACAGTGGAAGATAAATTAGCAGTTACCCATACTACAAGACGAGCATCCGTCACTGTGTAGTCTTGTTTGAAATATTCTATTTGGTGAGGGAGAATTGTGCTGCCCATAGCGAACATGATGTCTGAACCATCAGCACGGACTTTACTTGGATTGTGAAGTTCCGTGTCAGTGAAATCAAGAGCTACAGGGAAGTTCACAACATTTTCGTACACATTATTTGTTGGGACAATAGTGAAGTCCTTCCTATATTGAAATGACGGGAATTTGTGTGTTGGATTTGTTACCGTTGTATTGGAGCCTGAGTACCATACAGAACCTGTCGGATCAGTAAGAATAAGGCCGACAGTTGCACCCTGGACAGTCGGGGTAGTTGCGAGATATTTCATCGAGTCTCCGATGTTGAATGTTGCAGTTGTAGAGAGTGTTTCACCTGTTTTGCCCAGAAGAAGATTCTGAGCAAAATTCCAACTGACAAACTTGAGTGTCCATATACCCCAGAAGTCTATGGCAGATGAATAGATTGTCAATGTGCCCGCCTGGTATGACCAGTCGCTCGGATAGGTCTTGGCGTTATTAAACGGATTCAGCACCTTAGTTGGTTTCCACTCGGCCATGGGGTACTCCACATTGAATCCAAATGACGTGGCTCCCGCAGGAGGTGAAACCATGACCTTTGCGGTCCAATTGACAAGCGAGCTACCACTCTCAATGAAGAAGCTTGTACCAGGATCAAGGTTCTCATCTAGTGTCTGACCTGTGCCGCTGATATCCATAGTCAGATTTACTTTCAGCGTGACTGCGGTGAGCGAAGATGTCGAGAAGACAACTCGTGTGTCACCAGCATCCGACCAAGTATCAGTGACTGCATCCTCTGCCCCCAAAGAGTAGAATCCAGAGGGATTGTATTGGTTATTGAATTCAGTCTGAACCCATGCGGAAGAAACCACACTTGGTCGTAAATGAATCTCGTCTATTTTTCCATCAAAATGGCGATTGTCAGAGGTACCGGTCTCCCAATTAGCTATAATCCACATAATATCTGAATTTGCTACTGTGTCTCCGTCTTTTGAATAGGAACCAGCAGGTTGACCATCAACGTACAGAAGAACGGTCGCGGAGGCTGCACTCCAAGTCCATGTTAAGAGATGCCATGCTTGAATAGAAGCGGTAACATTGCTGTCAAGACTTGAAGCTGTTGATCCCCCAGTACCATCGGTAGATAACCTGACTCGCATGTAATTGGTTGGATTTACAGCTAAATGCATGATACAGGTAGATACCGTTGTGCTTGGTGCTTTTGAAAAAATACGATCATCAGCACTGACATCATGATTTATCCATGCACTCATACTCAATTGAGTCCAAGTATCTGTGTATATTTGACCCACTGATATGACATCGTCAACGCCATCGAAGTCTATACCATTGCCAATTTGTCCTGTAACGAGATTACTACTGCCTAGACCTCCATATGAGGTGCCTTCGTAATTGTGACTGGTACTATCATACTGTATCCCGGTAGGATCGTTATTCAGATGTTGCACAATTGAATAATCATCCCAGACTTTTGGACCAAGACCTGCGGGAGCATTTTGACTTCCATAGTGCATCGTTATTACTGTATCAACGGTACTTGATAGGCTCGGAACTTTTACCCAAGCTATAAGCTTTGCTTCAGTAGGGCTATACTCTTTGTCAAATAGTTCAATCTCATGTTCTAGGCGAACACCATTCATTGTAAATGCTATGTCATTGCCTCCTGATAATACGCCATCTTTCAAATCTGAATCAGTAATACTGATGAGTACCGGAAAGTTTGTTAAATCTGATACAACATCTAAATGATCTATTGTGATGTCCTTCTTGTAATTGAAGAAAACAACGTGATCTTCAGGCTCTGGTACAACATATTCTACGAAAATACGAGCTCTATTTTGGTTATCAAAGCCAGAGGTGCCCTTGATATCATTCCAACGTTGATAATAGTCAGCGTACATCAAGTCCAACATTAGAGCAATATAGTTCCCACTTGACCAACCAGGTCTGCTTATCACGTTTTGAATAAGAGCTGACATATCAGGAGAACGATATCTTGTTTCAATGTTCGTTATCCAGGACCTAAGCGTCCAGTCAATACTGGTATCAGCCCAATTATATCGATTCGCGAGACGGGGAAGGCCTGATGTGAAAGCTGTGACATTATCTTCATTAGCAACATAGATACGCATGCCTCCTATTGGAGGAGTTGACCCAAGCATTGCTTCTACTTCAACATAGGCTGAAGTGATGATTGCTCCATCTGGAATATCAAGTGGGAACTGCAGACCAGTCTTAAACCCAGAATCGATAATATATTGAGCTCCACCATCCCAAATGCCTACACCAAGACCGCCATCATTACCGTAGCCATCCAAATCCAAGCCAATAGTTGATGCATCATAGCAGTCCCTATTATCATTATCAGGAACATATGGATATATACTGCCAGATGTCGAGCCCCAGATAAGAGTACCATTAGCACTTAGATTGATCTGCTCTGGGAATGGGCGCACAACGAGGTCAACTTTAACATCATCGATATTCACGTAAGCATTAGTTGAGATTGTTTGTGTCACACTTTCATCGGTAGCTAGACCAATATCAAATTGGAGAACATTCATGGATAGACCAGTCATAGAGGATGCAGGAATATTCACGCTAGCTGTCAACCAAGTGTCTTGCGTATCGCCTGATTCAAAAACATGGAACTTAGCAGTATATCCTGCAAGCCTAATGAATAGGTGAAGCTTATCATTCATAGGAGAAGAACTTGAACTCACTCTATAACTAAAGGTGACTTGTGCAGAGTATAACTCTCGGTATGGTATTGACACCATCTGACTGATGTATATTTCATCGTTCGGGTTGGCATCATAGCTTGTAGTTAATTGTGCTTCTAAGTGAACACCATATGTTCCACCGTTCCCATTTGGATCACTGTCCAATTCATAAAAACCATGTTGGGGATGCGGATTATCATCAGGAATATTCTTGATGATTGTCCAACTGTTAGGAACCTGAACTGTGTCATCATTTTGTGCGGAATCTGAAGTCACAATGAATAATTCGTTATGATATCCATTAAGATTACCATTTTTCAATATGTCCTGAGCAGTCCAAGATAATGTGTCAATATCAGCTTGGAGGTTGGAACCTGTCCAGCCATTTGTAAGTGTGACAGAACTAACTCCTGAGCTTGTAGAAGTGATTTGCATACTACCAGCTCCAACATTTGAAATAACACCGCTAAGAGAAACTGGTAGTGATGCTCCAGTACCAGTGTTTAAATCACCGTTTTGAGAAACGGCCGATCCCCCATCAATTGGACTCGGTACTGTAAATTCATCAAGGCCAACGTCAGGTCCAATCACAGGGCTTGTTACAGGTATTAAGAATACCACTATAAGTAGAATACCGATGAGACCGCTTCTCCTCATGCGTCTAAACATCCTCTCGGAGCGATTTTCTTCCGTATTATATACGGAATATCCACTCTGACGAGTTGAACCATGGAACCATTTACATAAGAAGAAATCTTCTGTGGATTAGTTTCCTTTTCAGAGAGGCTCTGACTATTTTTCGAAATAAGATGGTTTGAAATTTCAGGTCTTGTGAGAGAACTTAAGATAGTCACGATACCCAAGGAATCGATATCCCTGCCTATCTTTCAAGTCAGTAAGTAATTCAAAGAGATTGTTCATTCGATAGTCATAAGGATGGATGCCAATCTGTAAAGCACCGCCTAGCTCAATCTCAAACATTGCAGCCTCTGTATTGAGGACTTTCTGTCCTTGGCTTATGATTCTCGAGCCTGTACCTAATACTCCTGAGTCCGTAGACTTGTAGATATGATCTTCAATAACACACTAATCAAGACCGACATCTCTGACAGCTTTTGTGAGCCGATGTGGCGACTCCCACATCGGAGGAATAAATCCAACAGGTCGTTTGGCAAAACCCTGTTTAATGAGGGAAATGCCATCCTTCAGACGAGCTGTCATCTTTTCAGTCGTCAAGTTAGAGAACTCATAGGACACTCCAGACTTTGCAAAGTGTGAATATCCATGGAGGGATATCTCCAGGTCAAGAGAGAGTAGAAATTCACTAAAGAATGACCCCTTTACAAAGCAATTTGTTTTCTTCAACCCATAGAATGGTGTTACAAGCAAAGTGAGACTATCTATGCCAAGACCCGTAAGAAGGTCATAAGTACGTACAATATCATCTTCATTTGCTGGTGTAATATCGTGTAGGGAAAGGAGTACTATCATATCCTCTACAGGTTCAACTACCTTCCTCACACCGCATCACCAGAAGTGAATTCTCTATAATACTATGGACTATTACCCTTGAAAACCTCTACGGAAAGAAACGGTGTCTAGGTGGGTTTGCCCCATTGTTTGTATGCAAGCTCAATGTCCTTGTCAGTAATCGTCTTCCGTCCGGTGTGAGCGGTAATCTCGAAGGCTCTTCTTGAAATATACTCTCCAATTTCCTCGAGAATATGGGCCAATCTTTCAGCGCCTTTGTCACTCACGCGTCCCGCCCCTGCTTTTCGTATCAGTTTATCTATTGGTGCTACTGGGATGATTCTGTCTTTCTTTGATCTAGGCAAGACCTCTCACACTCCTTCATCTGGGATTAACAGGTCTTATACTTCCGTTCTTAATGCAGATTGATTTAAGAACTTTGTATTACCGGAAAGAATGTGTACAATGCCTTTTGACACAACTTAGAGGGTTCTAGCAGTTCAAATAGAGCAGAAAAGGGATGATAAGGGAGTTTGTTAGGACCTATTTCGAAGGATCAAAACCTTGGCATTTTTCACTTCAGAAAGTATAACATCCTGATTCATTGTTTCCTCAGCATCAATAGCTTTCTGAACAGTAGAGGCAATAGCTGGATATTTCGGAGCGAGGTCACAACATTGAAGCCCCTCCTCTGCAAATTTATAGGTTCCTATTTCGTGAGCGAGTCGCTGGATGTCTACCTTATCGTCACCTGCAAGTGGTCGAATGATTGGAAAATCCGACACAGCTTCATTGATAACTCGAAGATTGGCAGTCGTCTGTGATGCCTGCTCACCAATTATTTCTCCGGTCACGATAGCGTCTGCGCCCTCAATAAGCGCAATCTCACGGGCTATTCGCATCATGTTTCTCTTACAGAAAAGACACAACATCTTTTCAGGACCATGCCGGATTGCATCTTCAAGGTCAGGCCAGTGAGGGACAATGTACAGTTTTACTGTATGATTATGAATATAATTCGCTAGCAGCTGCGCTTGTCGAATTGCAAGATCAGTGCACTTCTCGTTACAACGAGGTGAATTGTCGAAGTAGACAAAAACTGGGATGGCGCCTCGTTTCATTATCTTGTATGCTGCAATGGGAGAGTCTAATCCTGTTGAAACCGCACATACTACTTTACCTTGAGACCCGGTTGGCATCCCACCAACACCCTTCACGGTTTCTGTGAATATGTGAGAAGCATCTCCCCGAACCTCCACATAGATCGATTGCTCAGGATTCTTCAGATCCACCTTTAGATTCAGGTCAGGATTGCCTTCAAGCAAGCGCTCGCCCAAGCGGCCTCGAAGTTGTTGACTAGAATATGCATGCTCGCCAATTCTGCGAGCGCCAACTGCAAACGATAAGCCTTTCTTGAAATTCATCTGTGCAAGGATTTCTGCGGCATCCAGGATTTCATCAAGACTTGAGGAGGTCACTACAACTGGTGAGGTTGAAATGACACCAAAGACTCTAGCTGCTATTTCAGCCGCTTTTTGCGCTTCATTTGTGTCCACAAAGATTCGACTATATTCATTTCTGATTGCAGAATATGGAATTTCATTCTCATCAAGTGCTGAGCGAATATGCTCGACAAGCATTTTCGTCATCCGGCGACGTGTTTGTTTTGATTTGATTCCAATCTCTCCAAAACGGATAAGCACTGATGAGTACTGAATTTTCAAACCTTAAGCACCTTTATAGAAATTAACGCGGGTAGGAACTCTTATGAACTTAGCCAAGTAGCAGTTCCAAATAATTAGAAGTAGACGCGAATCTCGAAGTAGAGCCACAAACACACCAGCTACAGAACTTTGCACACACTACTGAATCAAATCACAATATATTCAGAAATACTATTCACGGAAGGTAAAATTATTGGTGAAGATTATCCAGCAAACTTGGGACGAATTGGATATACTAGCAATAGCGGAACTAACTGCGGCGGTGTACAAAATTGAAGGTCGTGGCGACTATACACTAGAGCAGGTTGAAAGATATCTTAGGAATATGAATGTAAGATTCCCCATTGAGGTTGCGATGCTGGCTACTGACAATGGAAGAATTGCCGGTTGGATTGGTCTTGAAAGAAAGACCGAGAATATAGGAGAAATTGGTCGGTGGCATCCATTTGTCGGAGAGTTTGCAGATAGGGATAATATTGCAAAACAACTCATTGAAGAGGTAATGAAATACGCCCCGATGCATAATATGCAAAGATTGGAGATTTCATTCGATGAAACGTTTGACTCCAATGTGAAGGCCTTCGAGAATCGGTGTTCATGGTTTCGTTCCCTTGGGTGGCGTTTGGTGGAAGATACATACTTTATGGAACTGGATTCGCTTAAGGACAGTTCAGAGTTTGCAATACCCGATGGATTTCAACTCCGACCACTTTTGGAAATAGATCATGATGAACTGTACAAATGTCATCATGCGGCATTTACCACAAGTGAAGCAAGGGAATTCTATGATTTGACGAGTGAAGAAAAGAGGCAGCACTTTGAGAAGTTATATGATAGGTCTCAAAATATTAATCCAGATGCATCCTTTGTTCTAACGTATGAAGAGAATGTTGTTAGTATTGTCCTTGTTGTTTCAAGAGATGATGAAGAACATATCACTATCGTAGCAGTTCATCCTGATTTCAGAGGAAGGGGATTGGCAAAAGCTCTTTTGAGCGCATCAATCAAAGAACTGAGAAAGCAAGGAACTCAGAACTTGTCAATCGGGGTAGATACGGTAAATACGCCTGCAATAAAGCTGTATAAAAAATACGGTTTCCAAGTGACTTCTAGGCTTTCCTTCTATTCGTGGAGAGCAAGTCAACGCTAATGAAAGAAACTATGAATCACCTGCCCAAGCCTTGATATCTTTGTTTCACAAACCACTATACGTTTAATATGAAAATAGTGGGAGTAGATGTTGGCGGAACTTTCACGGACATAATGATGATTGACACGCTAACAGGAATGCACAATGTACACAAAGTGCCTTCAACTCCTGAGAGTCAAGATAAAGCTGTAATTCAGGGCATTGAAGAAATCCTAGAGATGCATAGTCTCTATCCAAGTGACATTTCGCTTGTTGTTCATGGAACTACAGTTGCTACAAATTCGATGCTTGAGAGAAAAGGAGCACGAGTTGCCCTTTTAACCACTGCAGGTCTTGAGGACGTATTGGAAATAGGTCGGCAAAATCGAGATGATATATATGACCTATCAGCATCTAGACCTGAACCGCTGGTGCAAAGGGAAAATCGTATTGGAGTAAATGAACGTCTTGATTCTGAAGGAATTCCAATCATTGATCTTTCGTCTTCAGAGATGAATTCAGTAGTTTCACAAGTCTTAGGTAAAAGACCCGAGTCTATAGCTATTTCTCTGCTGTTTTCATATCGAAATTCCAAACATGAGAAATCCCTTCTAGAAAAGATTCAACAATTGACCGAGGTCTATACGGTTGCATCATCTGATGTCCTGCCTGAATTCAGAGAATTTGAACGAACATCAACAACAGTCTTGGAAGCATATCTTGGTCCATTGGTCATCGGATACTTGGAACACTTAGAAAGCTCACTTGCGAAACTCAATCCTTCTACAAAGCTTACAATAATGCAGTCGAATGGCGGGACAATGTTAGCATCATCAGCAAGGGGGAAGGCAATTGGTCTAGCCATATCAGGCCTAGCAGGAGGAGTGATGGGCGGATGGCAAATTGCAAAGCAGTCTGAAGTTGCCAAAGCAATTACTCTTGACATGGGTGGCACAAGCTGTGATATCAGTGCAATAATCGAAGGTGTTGTCGTAAGACCAGATAACGATGTTGCAGGACTTCCTCTACGGTTGCCCTCTGTTGACGTTAAGACTATTGGTGCAGGGGGAGGAAGCATTGCTTGGATTGACAATGCAGGGATACTTCATGTAGGTCCACAAAGTGCAGGTGCAGTCCCCGGACCTGCTGCATATCAAAAGGGAGGAACGAATGCTACAGTAACCGATGCTAACTTGCTATTAGGTAGACTAAATCCAGAGTTCTTCCTTGGCGGAAAAATAGAACTGAATGTTGAGGCTGCCAGAGAGGCTGTAGGTCATATTGCGTCGAATATGGGAATGACAGTTGAAGAAACAGCTCTGGGGATAATTAAAATTTCAACTGCGAACATGGTCCAAGCAATCCGCGAGGTGACGGTGGAACGAGGTAGCGATCCTCGACAATTCGTGTTAGTTCCGTTTGGGGGAGCTGGCCCAACTCAGTGTGTGGATATCGCTAAGGCACTTGATATAGATCGTATTCTTGTACCTGCACATCCAGGAATTACCTCAGCATTGGGTCTCGTCTGCACAGACCTCCGTGTCGATCTCATGAAGACAGTCCTCATGAGGGCTGGCGAATCAAATCTGTACAAATTAAGAGAAGTATTGGAGTATCTTTCAGAGGAGGCAAGAAATCAATTAATTGAACAGGGAGCACAACGAAAAGATATCGTGGTTATATGGAGCGTAGATATGAGATATGTCGGACAGTCACATGAGCTGATAATTCAGCTTCAACAAGGCACATCAGATTTGATGACAGATTCCATCGCCAGATTTGAATCACTCCATGAAGAGTCATATGGATATATGATGAAGGGACGTCTGATTGAATGGGTTACCGCTCGAGTATCAGCAACCACTCATTCAAGAAAATACAAACCATATCAACATCAAATGATTTCTAAGGCTTCTCAGCAACGAACACGATTGGTCATTTTGGATAATGGTGAACGAGTATCTGCAGGAGTTCATACGAGAAGTGGCTTGAATATAGGCCAAAGAATACTTGGACCGGCCATAATTGAGCAGCTGGACACTACAATTTACATTGGGCCAGGATGGACGAGTGAACAACAATCTGATGGGGCGTTATGGATAAGGAGGAGATGAATATGATAGAGGATCCAATCTCCTTCGAGGTGATTAAGAATGCTCTCATTTCAAGTGCTAGGGAGATGAGCCAAGCCCTTCGTAGAACAGCCTTCAGCCCTAACATCAAAGAGAGAAGAGACTGTAGCTGTGCTGTCTTTGATAGAGATGGTAAACTCATAGCGCAGTCAAAAGATATTCCTGTACATCTTGGAGCTATGCCGCTTTCAGTGAAGTCATGCATTCGGCAACTGGATCAGGAGCTGATTGAAGGAACCATGGCTTTAGTCAATGATCCCTACTCTGGCGGGTCGCATCTTCCTGACCTCACACTTGTTTCTCCAGTTTTCCATAATGGAGATCGAGTTGCTTTCACTGCAAATCGTGCCCATCATGCAGATATCGGAGGTGAGAGTCCGGGTTCAATGCCGGGGCTATCACTATCTATCCACGATGAAGGGATACTCATTCCACCAAGAATCGTTGTAAAAGAAGGTCATCTCCAGAAGAATTTAATCAGTGACATTCTGAAAGCGACAAGAACACCTGATGAGCGATTAGGAG
>JAEOUM010000101.1 GCA_016839275.1 Candidatus Thorarchaeota archaeon | reverse complement strand
TTCGATATGAGGTAACCAAGGATCTATCTTCATTCTCTCTTCTTCAGTTATCTTCTCCATAATTGTCGCAAGCATGTGAGTAACAGTATCCTTTTCATATGTAATCTGGACACCTATCGACGTTGTAGCCATTTCTTTTCTCAGCTCTAGTTATTGCAGAGTAAAATATCAAAAAATGGGTTGTGTTGGCTACTGTTCACTCCTATCGTTTCTTCATACTGAATAAAAAAGGTTATGAGTCCATTAAAATCCTAAATAATTGGAATAAATATTTATTTTAGATTTTAAGGCATTTTGTGTCCTTTTATGATCTCCCAGAGTGTCCAAACTGCAACACTGCCATGACTGTTTATGGTATCAGTATTGACAGAATAATCACTAGTGAGTTGTTAAATCCGTGAGCGACTGTGGGTCCAAGTAACGAGTAGTTTCTTTTCTGGGCAAGATATCCAAGGAATATTCCCAAGACGAATCTGGTGGGTAGTCCAATTAGATCAAGATGGACGATTGCAAAGATGAAACTAGTGATGACTAGGGCAATTAACTTGAAGTTCTTAGATTGCCTGGTTCGATAGATTATCTCCAACCGTCTCTGGAGGAATCCCCTGAACAAGAGTTCCTCGGTAAAACCAACAAATACGAACATTGCAAAGATCCAAAGTGCCAGCCAAATGTAGAGATATTCTTCCGCAGGTGGATTGAAGAGAGCAGTATCTCCCTCTCCCAAGCTAGGTATTGCGAGGGTCATGAGCCATGAGATAATTATGTTTGCGCCCAACATCAATGAGCCAAAAATTAATCCTAAAAGAACATCTTTAATCGATAATAAGTTCTTGACACCAAGAGATTTGATACTAATACCCTGTTTTCTCACATACCATATAGGTGGAACAACAAATCCCACCTCGGCCACAGTGATGATTAACAAAGCCCATGGGTTTCTTAGAATTTCTAACAAGCCAATGGTTAGACTAAATGGTATCATAATGATGATCTGAATGATGAACATCAAGACCCATCCAGCAACAACAATGAAGAGGATACTTGTGAGTTTGGATGATTCTATGGAAGCCTCTATGAACGCACCTGGTTCATAGATTTCTATGCCCTGCTCCTTATCCTCATCTTCAAGAATATTAGGATCATCTATGACCAATCACTTAACCTCTTCAGAATGAGAGTGAGTGCGAAATTAAGGATTTGGATTCACGAACTTTGCTTTTGCTTACTTCGCGTAGCCTTTATGTGATTGATTGTTGCGTTATAGAGTAACAATTCTGGATGAGAACCGGGAAGATTGTTGGCATGAATGAAGATATTGTAGAACCTACCCGAATGAGAGGTACTGCATTACTTATCATTACCATTATCATAGTTTCAGGTGTAGTAATCATTCAAACAATCCCACGTATATATCCTGAACCAGGTTTGAATGTCCGAGTAGCCATAATTGATTCTGGCATTAACAAAGACATTGAGCTAATGCCACGAGTTGTAGCAGAGAAGAGCTTTATCAATACTACTTATGGCTATTCGATTTCTGACAACTCTACAAGTGATAGTAGACCTTCAGGAAGTCTACATGGTACTTATGTAGCGAAGATTATTGCACAAGGAGCTCCAGATGCAGGTTTGGTCAATGCTAAGGTTGTTCAATCAGACGACGTAGCTACACCAAGTGGGATTGTTGAAGCCATTCGTTGGGCAGTCCTTGAAGAAAACTGCAGTATTATCAATCTAAGCTTGGGAATGGAACTCATCCATGGAGATATTGTTGGTGATGCAGTAATATGGGCATTTCATCACGGTGTTTGTGTCATTGCTGCAGCGGGAAATAATGGTCAGGGCGGAGTGAGTGGGACTTCCATAGAATCACCCGCTGTGTATCCTGAGGTGATAGCTGTAGCTGGTATAGATGATTCGATGATTCCATACTCATTTTCTGGAAGAGGCCCCCTCAGAGATAGGATTATGAAACCTGATATCGCAGCTTGGGGATATTATGCAGAAAATGGCGGTACTGTGTTTGGTACTAGTTTTGCTACTCCAGTTGTAACTGCAGGTGCGGCTGTAATGATTGCGCATTGTCTTGAAAATGAATGGGCTTGGACTCCTGGATTAATAAAAGCTACAATTCTCGCTAGTGCATCCAAGCTGTCTTTTGAGAATTGGGAAGTTGGCGTAGGAAAATTTGATCTTGAGACTGCGTTGATATATCTTGATAATGCACAGAAGGAAAACAGCCTACCTCTACTAGCGGCAGTTAGCCCAACCGAGGGACCATTTTCCTTTGAACACTGGTTTGTCAATCATTCTGTGTACATCCCTGTATCGATATTCTCAAGCAGCAATGTTACGTTTAATCTAGCTTATAGAGGAGGAGCCGCAGACTGGCTAGAAGGTCCTTCAGAGGTCACTATCAATCAAACTGGCTCAATCATATTAGAACTCTGTGTTGTTTCCTCTAGTGCACTAAACAACCTTGAAACCTGGGTTAGTTTCATTGCACCAGGATATCTCAACATGATGACATACTTGAAATTTGATGTTGCTATACCTTTCAAAGAGATTGCTTTTGATTTCAGTACATCTCCATGGGCAATGGATTCAATTTATGGTCAATTTAGAGAATTAGGCGAAAAGCTTACAACTCTGGGATTTGCTATTGATGAAATAAGAAGTCAAGATGAAGTCAATGTCGCATCTTTGAGCAGATATGATGCTGTTTTTGTCTTCGATCCGTGTGCTTGGGATTATGTCTTGGAGAATAATTCCGCTATCACGATTCCCGGACCATCATATACTCCTACTAAGATTAATTCCTATGTTCAATATTGGGCGCAAGGGGGCAGTTTGTTTCTGGTAGGCCTCTCCAATTCGAGTCTCGATTTAAGTAGCGCGAACAATCTCTTTTCTGAATTCAACATTACATTGAATTATGATAGAGTTCCAGCGATTACCATCATTGTAAATGGTATGGCTTCTACCTCAGAGATAGTCAACATGATAGATCATCCAATTACTGATTTTGTCGAATCTTTCGATTATAATGGATGTTCTCTAAATATCACCGGAGATGTATTCGAAATTGCGTGGACTGAAGTCTCTTGGTTGAATGCGAGTCAGATGGTTCAGAAAGAGAATCGAACAGTATTGGCTGGACTCGAAGGTATCAATGGTGGTCGTGTCTTGGCGACAGGCAGCAATTTTTTCCTAGACAATTGGGCACTAAATAATCTATACCTGTCCACCGATAACCAGCGACTTGTTTTGCAAGCCCTTTTCTGGCTTGTTCATACCCTATAGATTTACAAAAGCGGTGCTATCTTCTCTGTAGCAGTTGTTGCTGCATATACAAGTAGTCCAGTTTTAATGCTCTTACTAGCTGCCAAAACAAGGATTGCTTTCTCGCCAGCACTTTTCATGATGACTAATCCCTTTTCATTTGTCATTAGTATCTCTTCTAGTGTACCTTGATCTAGCCTCTCAGCAGCTAGGTCCGCAACACCAAGAATTGAGGCAGCCATTGCTGCAATCTCAGCCTCCTCAAGGCCTTGAGGGACAGCGCTCGAAATTGGCAATCCTTCTTTGGATAATAGCATCCAAGCTCGAATCCCAGAGGCTAATGCAGTGGACTCCTCCATGATTAACCTTAGTTTCCCCTGGAGCTCTTCGAATCCTGGATCGAACATAATGCCCACTCTTCTCTCTCTATGAGCTGAGTCAAACTTAGAAGTGCCAATTAATAAAGTTTGCATGACTATTATATCTAATATGTACAAAATACGCTCTATTCTGGCGTGTTTGAGATATTCAAGAGGTGATTTATTCATTGAATCTAATCCATAGAATTGGAACCACCTCCGAGGAAAATGCCAAGATCAACTGGAAATCTGGGATTCGAGTGCTCGGGGTAGCCGAGAGTTTTAAGAAGACTGATACGAATAGTCTAGCAGTTGGTCTAGTGATGCGAGGGGATTTTCGTATAGATGGTTTTGGAATATGTCGGCCAACAATAGGCGGAAGAGATTCCACCGAATCCTTGTTGGGTATGTTCAGACGATTGAACAGACAAGACATTCGAGCTTGGATGCTAGGCGGTAGCCTGATTTCGTGGTTCAATGTAGTTGATATTGTTGAACTCTACAGGGAAACAGAGGTTCCGGTTGTGTGCGTTACATATCATCCCTCTGAAGGCGTCGAAAAATATCTGAAGGAGTATTTTCCTAGCGATTGGCAATCTCGACTCGAAACGTTAGAAGAAGCAGGCGTGCGTACCCCTGTCGACCTTGATACAGGACATAAAGCCTTCCTAACAACTGCAGGTGTGGGCATTCAAAATGCAAAAAGACTGTTGGACAATTTTACTCTGGATGGAAGAATACCAGAACCAATTCGCGTTGCAAGAATAGTTGCAGCAGCCCTACACAGGGATACTCATGGCAATAATCACAGTGAGCATACCATCATATAGACTTAGATATCTAGGTTGATATTTGCTGTTTTTGCATTTTGCCGATGTTTCTCAAGTAGAATAGTGAACACGTCACTCAGAAGATCTATGTTTAGAGATTCAATTATTTCTTGAGACGAGC
>JAEOUM010000100.1 GCA_016839275.1 Candidatus Thorarchaeota archaeon | reverse complement strand
ATAACTGAAAACATGTCCAGGACTAACAACCAAAACATGATCAACACTTTCAAGTCCGTCCCATGGCCATGTAGAATCATTGAAGGACTCGATAATGACCAGATCCTTGGCTTTCTCAACTTGTGAAAATGATTTTGAAACACACTCCTCATAATGAAGACGCTCGTATTCCTGGAAGGTTTCAAGTCTATTTGCATCTATGATGCTTGCATTATGAGAGAGTTTTCCGACTTCTTCTAGTCCAATGATGAGATTGTCTTCTTCTATGAGTTCATCTGCAATCAACACAGTCGTATCAACACTGCCATCTAAAGGTTGGCTGAACCTCTGCATCGCTAGGACCGATGAGGAGCCTGAAAGTCCCAGGCTATTCGTGATTTGTTGGAGTGGTTTTTCAATCCTAGCAGGCACGAATAAGCTATGTACAGGATTCATTAACAATGGATTCGATTTGAGACCTAATTGCTCCCTAATTCGTGTTGCATCCTTAGAAACGAGCTGCTCATTTTCTAGGCATGATTTTGTATGCGAATAATTATACCAATAATTGTGACCGCTTATTGGTTTGAAATAATCAACCGAACTTTGGGCATCAGTGATTACCTTTCCAAGTTTAATGGCTAAATGTGTCTTGCCTGAGTCAAAGCTGTTAGCACCAACAATTAGGACTCTTGACACACTCATAAACCTCACAGAAAAAGAGAAGGAAAGGAGCCAAATGGCTCCTCTTCGTTTACTATGCTATTACATCATTCCAGGCATGCCGCCCATGCCACCCATTCCGCCCATGCCGCCTGCGCCAGCACCTGGTGGGGGACCTGAGCTTGCCTTAGCTGCGATGACGTCGTCTATCCTGAGAATCATCTGGGCAGCTTCAGCTGCAGCACGAATTGCTTGACTCTTGACACGTGAGGGTTCGATAACGCCACCCTTCATCATGTCTGTAGTCTTACCCTTAATCACGTCGACACCATACCAAGTTCCAGTTGCTTGGGAGTGTTCCTTGTTAAGGTCTGCAATGATATCGATGGGGTCATGGCCACCATTCTCTGCAAGAGTCTTAGGAATGACACGGAGTGACTCAGCAAAGGCTTCTATGGCTAATTGTTCACGACCGCCAACCTTGCTAGCATATGCCTCAAGACGCTTGGCAATCTCCGCTTCTGCGGCACCGCCACCAGCCACATATGTACCATCTTCAACAACATTTCTGACAACACAGAGAGCGTCATGAAGAGCTCTATCTGCCTCATCAATGACATGCTCAGTACCGCCTCTGATGACGATTGAAACTGCCTTTGGATCTTTGCAATTCTTCACATAGACTAGCTTGTCATCACCAATTCTGACCTCTTCAACAATACCTGCAGTTCCGATGTAACTTGCATCCAATTCATCAAGGCTCGAAGCAATCTGACCGCCAGTAGCCTTTGCGAGCTTCTCTAGTGTGCTCTTCTTTGCTCTGCGAATTGCTACGATTCCAGCCTTAGCCAAAAAGTGCTGCGCCACGTCATCAATGCCCTTCTGACAGACCAACACATTTGCTCCAGAATCGATGACCTTAGTGACCATGGCCTTTAGCATTCGTTCCTCTTCATTGAGGAATGCCTGAATCTGGTCAGGGCTGTCGATCTTGATCTCTGCATCAAACTCGGTCTTCTCTACCTCGATGGCTGCGTTGACTAGAGCAATTCTTGCGCCTTCTACCTTCTTTGGCATAGCTGCATGTACAATCTCTTTGTCAATGACCATACCAGTGACAAGCTCAGTCTCAGTCAGGCTTTTGCCCTGCTTCTTGATGACCTCAATCATGTCAATGTCGGCTTTGATTACTCCATCTGTCTTTTCCATGACTTGGAGAATAGCGTCCACTGCAATCTTTGCGAAGTGGTCTTTTGCTCCCACCACGGACTTGCTGTTCATAGATGTTGCTGCAATGTTGGTGAGGACCTTCTTGTCCATACCTTCCATTGTGACTGAAATGTCCTTGAGTATCGAGGTAGCCATATCTGCTGCCTTCTGATAACCACCTACAAGTATCGTTGGATGAATCTTCTTTTCCAGCAATTCCTGTGCTCTCTTGAGTAGCTCACCAGCTAAGACGACTGATGTGGTAGTACCATCTCCAGTCTCTTGATCCTGGCTCTTTGCAACTTCTACGAGCATCTTGGCTGCTGGATGCTGTACGTCAATCTCCTTCAAAATTGAGGCGCCATCATTTGTAATCGTCACATCTCCCAGGCTGTCCACGAGCATCTTATCCATGCCGCGTGGGCCTAGGGTGGACTTGACAGCGTCAGAGATGACAATACCAGCCATAATATTATTCTGCTGTGCGGACTTGCCGCGTGTTCTTGATGTACCCTCCTTAAGAATGAGGACGGGTGTTCCAGACAACTGTGCCATTTTTAATCCCCTAATGGTTTGATTTTTGTGAACCATTCAAGACCTATTTGGAAATGGCTCACTATTCATTTGCTAAAACTGTACAAGCACTTCGGCTTGTACTACTAATAAAACTGTGCTAGCCCTTCGCTTTTAAAACTTATTACTTGTCACTTCTTCGATATTGTACGAGTCTTCAACATTCGTGCTATTTAACTAGAAATGACGGTCGAAGATGCTGAGGGATTATGATTTCTGATGAAACGGAATCAGCATTGGAGTTATTCGGTGTTGGTCCAAGAGTAGTTGCAATCTTCATGATTGTGATGACAATACTCCCTCTTGGCGCAATGCCAATAGGACAGCAGTTCTGGATAATGTACAGTATTTTCTGGCTTGTTGTGATTCGTTATCCCTACATCACATTTGATATATTGACGATGTTTACTTTTTTGTGGCTGATTATTCCACTGTACATTTTTAGTATTCTTTACATTCGTCAGATCGCGCGATTCTTCTATGGAAAGAGCTCACGAGATTCTGCTCTAATGTGTGGACTAATCAGTGTTTTATTTCCTACAGTGGTTGGGATAGGAACTAGTGTTCTTCTGGGATTTCCATATAGCTCGTATCTCTATATATACCCAATTCCGATTCAGTTTTTTGCAGGATTGATCTTTCTTTACAGGTTTAGAGAGCCTGAAAATGTGTCTGCGTGGTCTGGGCAATTCATTGACTGGTCTTGGTGGATACGACTAAAGGCAAAGTGGTCAAACTGGGGAACTGATATAATAGAAACATATCTTGAGGAGGAAGAAATGATTCTGAACATGAGCCTTAGTGAAGCGGAAGAGTATTACAAAGTAAATGGAAGTGATGAATGACTAGTCGCTTAGCCATGGCACAATCTCTTCTCGAAGAGCTTATCTTGAGTTCTTTGATAGTATCACATGAGGGTTATCTGTGACTGATGCTGAATCGGAAATGGAACTCTATGGTGTGAGTCCGAGGGTGATTGGCTTCATCATGATTATCATCACTCTGATTACGCCCATCGGAATAGTCCTAACGACTGGAACTCTCGTGGCGCTAACCGGGTGGTGGAGAACACCGTTCACTTATGGACTCCTTTGGGTGTATGAATGGAGCTCCTACAGCTATTTCGTATTCTCTCGCATTTATTTCCTTGATTTGTTCTACCTGTGGTTTCTTATCCCCCTAAACACCTTCTCAATACTCTTTGTACGTCAGATTATCCGTTATTACTCCGGAAAGAGTTCCCACGAGAGTGTCGTGATGGTGGGTATTCTTAGCGTCATCTTTCCTTCTCTTCTATGGTTTTTGGCATCTTTCAGGTTGGCATTATTATTTGGCAGCTTTAATTTTGGTATTATTATCCCCCTCCCAATTCAGTTCATTGCTGGGATGATATTCCTCCGAAAGTTTGAAGGTCCTGAGGTCATATCTCCATGGCCAGGGCAGTTCATAGACTGGTCTTGGTGGGTTCGATTAAAGGCAAAATGGTCTAATCGAGCAGTAGATATCATTGAGATGCATCTTGAGGAAGAACAGGAAGAGATTGACTGGCTTGAATCAGAATGATGATGCGCCAAGTGCTGTCGCTACAACGAAGCACATAAGAAGAGTACAGTGTTCATAACATTAATTCTGGGAGTGATTATTGACCATGGATATTTCCTTTAATATTGGCGGAGAAGCTGGACAAGGAATCGATACCATTGGGGATCTATTGACTCAGGTGTTCGTTCAAGCTGGCTTTTACACTTTCACGATTAAGGACTTTGAGTCTAGAATTAGAGGTGGATACAACTTCACACAGATTCGAGTTAGTGATAGACCTGTTCACACCTCTGTCGATCAAATAGACATGATTATCGCATTGTCACGAGATGCTGTTGTCAATCAACGTGAAAGACTTGCTGATGGTGGCGTCATCATCTTTGATGATTCAGTTGAGTTTGATGACCTTGAAGCGTGTCATTATCCTGCCCCTCTTGAGAAGATTGCGAAAGAAGTAGGTGGAGACGCGAGGATGATGAATGCCGCAGCTCTTGGTGCAGTGCTTTCAATACTCAATTTTCCATTCGCCCTCGCTCAGGAGGCTCTGACAGGAATCTTTGAAAGAAAAGGTGAGAAGATAGTAGCTAGTAATGTGAATGTAGCAAAGACCCTGTATGATAAGACAAAGGAGAATTTCACAGGTACCTGCAAGTATAACCTCGAAACATTAGAGTCTGGTCCTTCCAAAGACAAGCTCCTCATAACAGGCAATCGGGCCCTTGCACTTGGAGCAATTGCAGCTAATCTGAAATGGATTTCCTCCTACCCGATGAGTCCTTCAACCTCACTCTTTCAAGATGTCATATCCTATTCTCAGCAATTCAAAATAGGAGCTCTGCAGACCGAGGATGAGATTTCATCCCTAGCAATGGCTATCGGTGCATCTTATGCTGGAGCCCGTTCAATGGTCACGACATCAGGCGGCGGTTTCTCGCTCATGGTTGAGGCTTTGGGATTTGCAGCGATGGCAGAGGTTCCTGTTGTCATATATAATGCGCAACGGCCAGGTCCCAGTACGGGTTTGCCAACCAGGACAGAACAGGCTGATCTTCTCTTCATGGGCTTTGCAAGTCAGGGCGAGTTCCCTCGGATCATGCTTGCGCCAAAAGACCCCCTCGAATCCTTTGATGTAGCAACACGAGCATTCAATCTAGCAGAAAAGTATCAAGTTCCCGTGATGATACTTGGAGATCAGTATCTTGCTGACTCTGTTATGAATGTACCAAGAATCGACGTCTCTACTATCACCGTCGACAGGGGCAAGCTTGCCAAGCCTGGGTCAAATCCCGAATATAAGCGATATCTCTTCATCGATGATGGTGTTTCACCAAGAGCCTTCCCTGGTGATGAGGGCAAGACCGTAGTTTCAGCAGGTAATGTTCACAGGGAGGATGGTCATATCACCGAAGATGCAAATATTCGAAACCTCATGGTCCAGAAATTCATGAATAAGATACCCAAGATACTCGCAGATCTCAATCCACCACAACTCTATGGTGACAAAACCGCAGAAACAACTCTCATGACCTGGGGGTCGACTTGGGGCGCAGCAAATGAGGCTGTGGAAATTCTTGCAGGAAGAGGGAAGTCAATAAATCAATTGCACTTCTGTGATATCTTCCCCTTGCGGACTGAGAAGTTGCGTGATGTCTTCAGTAAGTCTAAGCG
This sequence comes from Candidatus Thorarchaeota archaeon, assembly GCA_016839275.1. Taxonomy (GTDB): domain Archaea; phylum Asgardarchaeota; class Thorarchaeia; order Thorarchaeales; family Thorarchaeaceae; genus SMTZ1-45. Next base: position 12,536 of record JAEOUM010000100.1, on the reverse strand, counting down.
CGTCATTGCAGTTGAACAGAATGTTACATCGCAGTTTGCGGCATTAGCTAGAATGGAGACCGGTCTTGGTGTCAGTCAGCATATCAACAAGTATGATGGAAGAGCTATGACACCGGGATGGATTATTGGTAAACTAAAGGAGGCTGGGATAGTATGATTATACCCGAAATGCTTGAGGGACCTCAGAAGGTCACATGGTGCACTGGATGTGGGAATTTCGGCATCTTGGCGGCGCTCAAGAAAGCAATCATTGAGCTTGATGAGCCTCTCCATAACATAGTTCTAACCTCCGGAATAGGTTGTTCAAGCAAGATTCCTCATTATGTTGGAGGTATCAATAGTTTACATACACTACATGGCAGACCGATTCCCTTTGCAACTGGCGTTCACCTTGCGAACACTGATTTGAAAGTCATAGTTCATACAGGAGATGGCGATTGCCTCGCAGAGGGACTTGGCCATTTCATACATGCAGCCCGACGAAACGTCAATCTTGCTGTGCTCATTCACAACAATGGGGTCAATGGTCTTACAAAAGGACAATATTCACCATCTGCGCCACGAGGGTATATTTCTAATACATCTCCACCACCTCCCGGTGCTCCCATGGATCCTGTTAATCCGACCGCGCTAGCAATTATTGCCGGTGCAACATATGTGGCCCGGGGTTTTTCAGGTGATCAAAAGGGGCTTGTTGTTCTCATGAAGGAAGCTATCACTCACGAGGGCTTTGCAGTGGTCGATATACTTCAACCATGTGTAACTTGGAACCGACAGCTCACTTGGAAATACTACAACGAGCATACTTATTCACTTCAAGAAAATGGGCATGATGTGACAAATAGATTTCAGGCAATGGAAAAGGCGATGGAGAATGGAGATAGATATCCTGTAGGTGTCTTTTATCGCAGTAGTAGTCCTCATCTTGCAGCAGGACTTGCTCTTCCTGAAAAGGGGAATCTGAAGAATCATACAAATGATCTGAAAGATGTGCAGAAGATAATTGATGACCTCATGCTATAGATTCATGTCGCAACATCAGATATTGGAGGTATAAGATGGATGGAGAAGACACGAAGAGAAAAGGACTCAATTGGAGAACTAGATGTTCCCTTGGATGTTTACTGGGGTATCAACACTCAGCGAGCCATCTTGAATTTCAAGATCAGTGGTCGACAATTCCCAGTTGAGTTCATTATTGCTCTTGCTCAAGTCAAGAGAGCGTGTCTGACTGCCAATATTGCATCAAAAAAGATTGACAAAAAAATTGGAGTCGCTATAGGCAAAGCTATTGATGAGATTCTAAAAGAAGGCAAACTACTGGACCAATTCCCAATTGACATCTTTCAGACGGGTTCTGGAACTCAAACCAATTCTAATATGAATGAGGTGTTGAGTAATCGAGCCAATGAAATTCTCGGTCAACCTAGAGGTAGCAAGTCCCCTGTCCATCCAAATGACACGGTAAATGCCTCACAGTCCTCGAATGATGTAATTCCCACCGCTATGTATATTGCTGTACTAAACACTATTCGGGATTCTCTTCTCGGTCCCTTGAAACATCTCAGAAGAGCCCTAGAGGCAAAAATCGATGAATTCGACGGTATCATAAAAGTCGGGAGAACCCATCTGCAAGATGCTGTGCCGATTAGTCTATCAACAGAATTCACGGTGTACAAGAAACAAGTGGAGACTTTCATAGCAAAGGATCTTAGTTCCGTCATTGAGACCTTGTCAATTCTCCCAATTGGAGGTACTGCCGTTGGTACTGGTATCAATACGCCGGAGGGTTTTGCAGAAAGGACGGTAAAAGAGCTCAGCAAGATAGTAGGAATGAACTTCACAGTCAATCCCATAAAGGCTGAGGGCATTGCATCGCATATACCCATCGTACGTGCAAGTGCTGCGATGCGCAACTTGGCTCTCTCCTGCATGAAAATGGCTAATGACATTCGTTGGATGGGAAGTGGTCCCAGAGCTGGTCTTGGCGAGTTGTTTCTTCCTCAGAATGAACCTGGATCCTCAATCATGCCAGGCAAGGTTAATCCCACGCAGTCCGAATCACTCATTCAGGTTTGTCTTCAAGTGATTGGAAATGATGCAACAATAGCTGCCGCTGAAGGCTTTGGCAGCATACTTGATCTTAATGTCTGTAAACCTGTTATGATTGTCAACCTGCTAGATTCGATAAAGTTGCTCGGAGCTGGAATTAAATCATTCACAGAACATTGTCTAAAAGGTCTGAGCGTGAATCTACCGCAAATTGAGCACCAACTTGAGCGTAGTCTGATGTTAGTAACTAGACTCTCCCCAACGATTGGTTATGACCGTGCATCCGAGATTGCCAAAAGAGCATATGATGAAGGGAAGACCATCAGAGAGATCATTCTCGAAGAAGGGATTGAGATAGCGGATTTAGATGAACTACTTGACCCATCGAAAATGGTTTAGGGAACAGAATATAACGAATTAGCGTATTGAGATTATTGAGGTGGCTCAAAATTACTCTGCATGAGCATGATGTTCTAGTCGTTGGATCTGGACTCGCAGGACTGAGAGTCGCCATTCAGTTGGCTAAGGACTTTGATGTTGCCATTCTGACAAAAGTTCATCCTCTTCGATCTCATTCTGTGGCTGCTCAAGGCGGTATCAACGCTTCTCTAGGAACGGGTGATTCTTGGGAACAGCATGCCTTTGATACTGTGAAGGGTTCTGATTATCTGGCTGATCAAGATGTTGTGGAGATTCTGGCAAAGGAGGCTCCAAGAGCCATCATCGAGAATGAGCGCTGGGGAACAGCATTCTCTAGAACTGAAGATGGCAAGATTGCTCAAAGGCCCTTTGGAGGCGCAATGTTCCCAAGGACCTGCTATGCAGCAGATAGAACTGGTCACAACCTACTTCACACAACATTCGAGCAAGCCCTACGGGTTGGAGTCAAATTTTACAACGAATGGTTCGTCACTTCATTAGTGAGAGATGGAGACCATGTCTGTGGACTCACAGCGTTCGATATCTCCACAGGCGATGTTCATAGTTTTGCAGGCAAGGCTGTTGTCATCGCAACTGGTGGATTTGGCCGAGTCTATAGTCATTCAACTAATGCAGTCATAAACACCGGGGATGGATGTGCTCTTGCTTTCCGTATTGGTGCTCCACTAAAGGACATGGAGTTCATTCAGTTCCATCCAACAACTCTCTTTGGATCAAGCATTCTTATGAGTGAGGGCGCACGAGGAGAGGGTGGTTATCTTGTCAATGCATTGGGTGAACGATTCATGGACAAGTATGCTCCAGAAAAGATGGAGCTTGCGCCAAGAGACATTGTTGCACGCGCTATCAAGACTGAGATTAATGAAGGTCGAGGTATAGATGACCAGTATATCCATTTAGATCTCCGTCATCTTGGAAAAGATAAGATACTTGAGAGACTTCCAGGAATCCGAGAAATCTCCATCTATTTTGCAGGAGTGGATCCAATTGACGAGCCCATTCCTATCCGACCTGGACAGCATTATTCTATGGGTGGCATTCACTGCGATAAGAATGGAATGACCCCAATAGAGGGTCTTTATGCTGTTGGAGAAGCAGCTTGTATGAGTGTTCATGGAGCCAACAGACTTGGCGGAAATTCACTCCTTGAAACTCTAGTCTTTGGTCGTATTGTCGGGCAAAGGATTGCAGAGTATCTTCCTAATGCACAGCGACCTTCATCGACCTGTGTTGAAGATGAGGCTTTCAAAATACGACACAAACTACAGGAATGGTTGTTGAAAGATAAAGGTGAGAATCCCTCAGAGATACGCGAGGTCATGGGCGAAACTATGGATCGTCTTGTTGGTGTATTCAGAAAGGAGAGTGATCTTAAAGCAGCCTTAACAATGATACGGGAACTCAAGGAACGGTTCAAGAATGTATTCGCAGGTCATAGTGATAAACGATTCAACTATTCATTGATTCGTATACTTGAGTTAGAGAACATGCTCGATCTTGCTGAATCAATTGCAATGGGTGCTCTTATGCGGCGAGAGAGTCGTGGAGCTCATTGGCGGCTTGACTATCCCGAGCGAGATGATGAGAACTTTCTGAAGCACTCACTCTTCACAAAGGTTGAGGACTATGTGAAGACTGAGATTATTCCTGTGAATTTAGGCATGTTTGATGTAAAGGAGAGAACCTACTGATGAAATTGAGAGTCGCACGAAGTCGAGAGGGTGGGGAAATAACACACTATGACCTCTATAAAATTGAGACAAAGAAAGGTATGACCGTACTTGACGCGCTATTTCAAATTCAAGATAAAATGGATCCTTCCCTCTCGTTCAGGTATTCTTGTAGAGGCGCAGTGTGTGGAAGCTGCTCCATGTTGATCAACAAAGAACCCCGTCTAGCGTGTCGAACCCAGCTAAGCGAAGTTCAAAAAGAAGATATGAAACTAAAGATATTCCCTACTCTCTCTGATATACCCCAAGGTTGGAATCCTGAACAAGAAATCTTGATTGAACCTCTACCCAATATGCCTATTCTCAAAGATCTTGTCGTGGATATGTCTAGATTCTATGATGCTCTGGTATCGATGGAATTGTGGGTTGATTCTATCGAGGGCGATGAATATCACCTTCAGAGTATTGAAGAACGAAAGAAGATTGAGAGGTATGTCAATTGCATTCTTTGTGCCATCTGCTATGGTTCTTGTCCTGTCAATGCTATCAATCAAGAATACATAGGACCTGCAGCTCTTGCCAAAGCATTTCGTTTCTCCGAAGACAGTCGTGTCACGAATTCTTCCAGGTACATTGAAGCTGCTAAATCTGCAAAAGGTGCCCCATTATGTGATTTGATAATGAACTGTGTGAAATCTTGTCCAAAGGGAGTGGGACCCGGAGGAGCAATCCGACAGATCAAATCTCGATAGATGAGGTACCAGGGCTCCTAGCATATTCATGAGAATCCGAGGTTTAATGACTTGCTGTGGATTTCTTGGTCAGAGGAATTTCTGTGTTCTTTTTGGGTGATTGATTCAGACTCTTCTTAAAACATACATATTATAACGAGATGTATGTATTAACGATTTAGTAGCAACGTGGAGAGGAGATACATGAGCATACAACAGGACAAGCGAGTAGTCAAACCAAGCAAGATGTCAGAGCGATATGCTCGATGGTTCGAAACGCGAGTTCCATCCACATCTCCCTTTTTTCGATACCTTGTGATGTACATACTTACTATTCCAGTAGCCATTATCTCTGCATACTTGATTCTACATCTTATGAATCCAGTATTCATTCAAGTATTGGATCTTGGAATTGGCGTGTTTCTATATCTTCTCTTTCTCAACATACTACAAAGTCGTTTTCGATCACCAATCACAGACCAGCAATTTTCCCAGATTGTAGCATCAGCTCAAGATCGGATTGTCACTTGGAGAAGAGTAAGTGTATGGCAGCGGCAGAGTGCTGAACCCTATATTGCGTCGACTTTCAATGCATTCTTCGATGCGGTCATTGTTTCAGATACCATGATTGACTTAATTAATAAAATACCGGTGAGTGGAGAAGCACTCTTAGCTTTTCATCTCTTAAAAGCACCAAAAAGACGAAATGTCAAAGATTCTGTAGTTGCAATCCTGATCTTCTTCATCTCAACTGTATTCTTCACATATTTCTTCATGGATATCCTCGCGCGTCGTTTCTATTCACTCTTCGATTTTCTTCTCATTTTCTACGTTCCAATCTTAGTTATTGCGCCAGCAATTCTTATGTTTGCAGCGAGAGGTGCATTTTGGACTCATGATTCTGCATTCGAACGTGCTTCAGGTATATACCAGATTCATCCTCAAGTAGCAAAGGACGAAGTGATGTCTTCACAAATACTTGATGAGGAGGCTGCAAAATCCACCGTATGGGTAGTGAAGGAGTGGGAGCGAAAGAAAAGAAGCGGAAGACAATCAAGTATTACTATGTTGACTGTGGTATTTGCATACATCCTAATTCTTTCAATATTCTCATTCAATGCATCGATGTTGTACTATATTTACACATCTTCTCTGTTTTTAGTAGTAATGGCAGCTCCATTGTTGATAGCTTTATTCCCCTATTTTCTACTCAGAAGATGGGATAAGAAGTGTATGGGCGAGATATACTACGAAACAACACAAGCTGACGAGCCTATTTGGATTGATTAGGATTTGAGTTTCTATGCCCCACCATAGGTCCGAAGTCTACTCATGACCTCTGCATAGTCCTCAGATTCTCCATCAAAGAATGCGGCATCATAAACCTTCGAATCAAAGAGCGTTTCTGCCTTTGTCTTGTTCATTGGTTCGTCAATTGGAGGGCGACTATACGAGCCCGAGAATCTAGCCAATAAATAGAGAGATACGACTGCAAAGAACACGATTGCAACAAAGATTTCAACGACCACGATTTTTCCTCCAATATTTAATTTCAATTTAAATATGAGCAACAGCCCATATACGTTTTTGCGTTGTCAAGTGAATCAAGTTCTATCATCTAGAAGGAGGATGATGCATACTCCACTGTCATATCCAGATTCTGAATCCTTTGCTTGATGATTTCTACAGCAGATTCCGCTTCTTCGCAGAGGAGCCATCTTCGGTTTAATCTTTGGGCAACCACTGCTGTCGTTCCTGTTCCCGCAAAGAAATCTCCAACAATTTCGCCGGTGTCGGTTGCTGATTGAATAACCCGTTCGAGCAATGCTTCAGGCTTTTGGGTCAAGAATCCTGTGTATTCGAGAGAACCTCCTTGAACAGGAGGGATGTCAAACCAAAGATCGGATACTGGGACTCCTAGGGTGTCCGCTAGATACTGCTTCTTTGTGTACCTACCATTTCTACTACGATAGATCAGGTCCTCATCCCACCATTTATCCAGAGTTTCTCTTCTATATAGGTACGGAGCAGTCCTTCCTCTCCATTCATACTGCTTTCTGTTTTCGGTCCTCTGAATTCCCTGTGCTTCTATCTCAATCAATCGGAACTTTCCTCGTTTGTCTTCATAACTATACGGTCTCTTAGAAATTACATCATGATTCCTATACACCTGCTTTAATTGGAACAGCTGACTATCGAAGGCATAGAGCAGAATCACATCGTGCTGCGCACCAAAACCTCTACTCTGTGCCTTTGGGCTGTTTGTCCGTTTCCAGACTATCTCGTTGACAAAATTCGTGTAGCCAAAAATTTCGTCGAGCAGAACTTTCACATAATGCGAAATATGCCAATCAAGGTGCACCCAGAGACTGCCATGCTCCGTCAGTAGTTCTCTCATCAATTCTAGTCTGGGTCTCATGAATGACAAGTAATCTTCGATGCTCTCCCATTTGTCATTATATGTCGGAGTGTCTTCGACTTTGGCAGATATACCTACTTCATCTTGTGATCGGGTCTTCAGGGAATACTTTGCTCCTGTCAAAAATGGAGGGTCAATGTAGATGAGCCTGAAACGCCCTTTAAGGACCTCAAATCGCTCTTGCATAAATTTGAAACATTCTCCATGATGCAAATGATTCTGCCAATTTTCCATGCATTAGAATCCAATGTTCTCCCTTAAGACTCCTTTCTGACCATTGAATTCGTCTAGAATGAGGTTCTTGCCTCCAATATCAGGAGTCAAGATGAATATGAATGAGAAATCACATTTCCATGTCGGTTACTTCTTCGCCAGGTTCTGCAACTTCTGCCGCTGCTCTTGCATAACCGATCTTGATTAGTCCCACAAGATAACCTGCAATACGATTGCGAACCTTCTTGGATTGAGTTTCAGTGAGCTGCTCGACCAGTCTTTTGTTAGTCTCAAAATCATCTGTAAAAGTATCTGGATACAGTGCTAGCAGGTTTCTGGCTGCACTCTTTATATATCGAGGTCTTATACTACCCAATTCAAGCTCACCGATCTATGTAAGGATGAGGCAGTGCTCTTGACTGCGTTTATAAAGCATATGGTCGGCAACAATTCTGGGAGTTGCAAAATGGATGCTCTATGAGAAATTAGCTAGGGCTTATGATGAAATTGAATCGACTTCAGGTTCTCTTGATAAGATTAAGATTTTCTCTGAGTTTCTAAGTGAAGCAGATCCATCTGTCGTCGATAAGATTGTCGCATTGACCATGGGAAAGCTACATCCAGATTGGCAAAGCGAACCCGAAATAGGTATTGCTGAAAAAATGGCTATCCAAGTTGTTGCGGCAGCTGCATCGGTTTCTGAAACTGTGGTTCGGGAAAAACTACGGAAGATTGGTGATATTGGCAGTGCAGCTGAAGAACTGCTCCAAGACAGTGCACAGGCAACACTGTTCGCACAAGATTTGACAGTATCCGTCGTCTACGACACATTGGATGAAGCTGCAAGAATGAGTGGTTCTGGAAGTAACAAAGAGAAGATTTCCAAGATTGTTAGTATTCTTACTGATGCTCACCCCCTCGAGGCTAGATACATATTACGGACTATTTCTGGTTCGTTGCGTCTTGGGCTCGGTGACATGGGGATAATCGATGCTCTCTCATCTGCATATACTGGTTCTAGGGATGCTCGTGGCGACATTGAAAATGCCTTCAATGTATGCAGCGATCTTAGTCGTGTAGCTTGCATTCTCGCTTCAAAGGGTATTGATGCTGTGAGAAAAATCCACACAGAAGTTGGAGTACCAATACGCATGATGGCTGCAAAGAAACTATCTGAACCAACTGAGATTTTGGAAAAAGTTGGCAAGAAGGCTCTTGTGGAATTCAAGTATGATGGTGAGCGAATTCAGGCTCACAAAAATGGTGATAACATAATCCTATACTCACGTCGCCAAGAAATTATAACTAATCAGTATCCCGATGTTGCAGAGCTGATAAGAACGCACGTCAAAGCAGAAACATGTGTTCTAGAAGGCGAATGTGTCGCCATTGATTCTACAACAGGGAAAATGCGTCCCTTTCAAGAGCTGATGAGGCGTAGACGAAAAACTGACATCGAAAAGACTCAGGATGAAGTTCCTGTTGCTTTCTTCATTTTTGACCTTTTATTTATGAATGGACAAGACGTCACGGCTTATCCACTGCTTGAACGTAGGCAATTGATGGAATCTTCAGTCATCAAGGATGATAAAGTTCAACTAACGACTGGAGAGATTATCAATGATCCTGAGCGATTGTATGAATTCTTCAAAATTGCCTTGGATACAGGTCACGAGGGAGTAATTGCGAAGGCGGTACATGAGGATTCTAAGTATCAAGCAGGAGCTAGAAGCTGGCTCTGGATTAAGTTGAAGGCTTCATATACTGAAGGGCTTGCTGATTCTATTGATCTTGTCATTGTTGGTGCTATTTACGGTCGTGGAAAAAGAACCGGGGTGTATGGAGCGATTCTTGCTTCAGTATATGACGATATGACGGATACATATCCAACCGTGTGTAAGATTGGTACTGGTTTCACTGAAGAGATGCTTGCAGAGTTCAAAAAGCGCCTAGAAAAGCATGTAATTGAGACAAAGAATCCTAAGGTCATCTCTGATATTGAGGCTGATATCTGGTTTGAGCCAGTAGAAGTGATAGAGATTCTAGGTGATGAAATCACCATAAGTCCAACTCATCCTGCTGGACGAAACAGATTGAAAGGCGATGGCGGGCTCGCAATCAGATTTCCACGCTTCACTGGAAAGTGGCGTGATGACAAGGATCCAACACAGGCTACTACTGTTGATGACTTGATTGAGGCATTCGAAAGACAAAGAGGCATAAATCAATAGACGAGTAGCTTCCGACAGTTTTACATGTAACTTGCGCTGTAGCCCGAATAGCATCTGGAGGTATCAGGTTGTATAGTGTACATGTCAAGGATCAAAGGATGCATTTCAGTGCGTCACACTTCCTGCGGTTTTGTGGGGATTGTGAACATCTGCATGGACACAATTACACGCTTGAGGTCTTTATCACAGGCCCTCTCAACGATGACGGTATGGTTGTCGATTTCAAAGAAGTCAAAGAAGAAGCAATTAGAATATGCAACACTCTTGACCACAAGGTCATGCTGCCTGGAGATTCCACTACAATTTCCATTATAAATGAAAACGGATTTGTCGAGGTTAAAGCAGCTTCAAAACGGTACGTATTTCCAGAAGAGGACTGTGTTGTAATCCCCACTCAAGCCACAACTGCTGAACTCCTTGCGAAATACATTCATGGACACCTCAAATACCCTGACGACTGCAGAGTACGAGTCTGTGTGAGTGAGAGCACAGGCTCCACAGGCTGTTATGAAGACTGATAATATCACAAAAGCGGAGACTCGAAATTTGGTCATTGACACTCAGAATGAGAAACCAAAACATCGCATACAACTAAGCAAAGTAGGGGTTAAAAATCTCAAGACCTTTGTAATAACTGAACGAAGTGGTATGAGACATCACATAGTACCGAAGGTAGAGTTTACCATTGACCTCCCTGCTGACCTGAAAGGAGTACACATGTCTCGTCTTGTTGAGTCAATGACTGAAGAACTAAGTGATCAGTTCCGAGTACATCCCTCCATCGAAGAACTTCAAATCAAGATACTCGATGGCTTGGCTCAGAAGCATCCCTTCAGTCGAGGTGAGATCAAATTCGAATTCGAGTTTGGATATACAGCAAGAACTCCGGTATCGAACAAACGCACTTGGGAAGTGTGTGATATCACTGCAATAACTCGTAAGGTGAACAATAGTCCATTCATTCACGAGATTGAGGTTCAGGTTATCGGCAACACAGTCTGTCCGCATTGTATGGCTAATAATGATGGGTTGACTCATATCCAACGCGCAATTGGCAAGCTCCGAGTCATTGGTAAGACTGAGGCAATACCCACGTATGGTTCTATGATCGAAGTGATTGAGAATTCCTTCTCAAGCAGGACATTCTCTCTTCTCAAGTTGGAGGATGAAATGCTTGTGACAAAAAAGATGCACGAAAATCCCCTTCTAATTGAAGATGTTTGTCGCAACATTCTTCAGCTTGCTAAAGATGCATTTCGCGAGCGCGACCTAGAGATGTTTGCAGAGGCGCGGTCACTTGAGAGCATCCACAAGCATGATGTGATTGCCCAAGGTCGAGTTGTCACAAATGGTGATTAAAGGATTTTTTCTTAGACCATCTGAACTAATATTATATTCCTTCAATTCACTCGTGAACTAACATATCCAATGGATTGTCCGTTGAGGTTCCTGTTATGAGGCGACTGAGGATGCTATACTTGAGAGCGATTGCTATAGTTCTCATACTACTGGTCGTTTCTCCAATTCCATCACAGTTGTCATCAGGTTTATTCACGTCAATCAATGAATCGTCCTATTCCATCACCCCACAAGAAGAATTAGTGAACGAATCTCAGAAAACACCTATTGATGATTTTACATCACCACAGGAAGTTTGGACAATGTCTGACAGCAGCACACCTCCTCCAGCTGATGGCGTCTTGCAACCAGTTACAGTAGAACAAAGAGGTTACTCCTCCACAGGTAATGTGTCTGCAAGAACTGATACGTTGGATAATACACAACAGAGCCTTGCTATCGATACAGCTCACAATTGGGTTGGTAGTCAGATTGAGGCGGATGTTTGGAACCTAGAGCGTCTCTATGTTGTTAATGGGACATTTGATGAGGGCTATCCGGGTTATACTATCAATCCGAATGGCACCCTGGCTAACTACCCACTTGGATGGTCAGCAATTAGCAATAGTTCAAATGTTGATCAAGTCCAGCAGGTTTCCTATGAAGAGAGTGCCAATCGCTATGTGACTGTTCAGAACAAGCCCAAGCTTACAAATCTTGGACAAAAAGAGTATACTCATTACGAAAACACTACTATTCTTTGGTATCAGACATTCGAGAATGTCCCCTACACAGATCAATTTTTCATGAGTTTCAAGTATCTTTACTTGCAGGGACCGATAACTGCTTCATTTGCGTCAATGTTCTCTCTCAAAGTCGCCATCAATAATACTGTTGTTTCAAGTCTTAGCTTATCCACTCTGAGCAATCGAGGGACCTGGTTTGATTCGGGGATTATTCCCATAACGATTCCTTCTCCGAGTGCAACAATGAAATTCCAGATTGGTCTTGTGATAGATTCCACGTTTATTGTGGATGCGGACATTGACTATGATGGTGATGGTATTGCAGATGGAGTGACCATTACTGCCTGCTTGGATGATATCTCTCTGATTAGTGTTGCATCGCCAAGTTGCGAAGAAGTAAATCTATCACTCAGAGTTGGAAGTGCTACTGCACCAATTCTTGGGAATTCAGGATCTGGTTCTGGCTTACTTGTGAATACAAGTTATTGGATTGTCAGTCCAATAGGTGTCGAAATCACTGCAAATACAAGTGTATCTTTAGATTATCAAATTCGATTACTTATTCATCGTTTTCTCAATACTAGTTCTGCCATTAACATAGCGAAAGAAGGGGTAGCATATTCTGTGAACTCTGACGCAAGTGGATCTCTAGAGATGTTCATCTACTTGGGAATTCTTGGGCTTTATGATGAATT
>JAEOUM010000099.1 GCA_016839275.1 Candidatus Thorarchaeota archaeon | reverse complement strand
CTCTATTCTAATAGTCTAGGCATAGCTAGCTCATTTCATGTTTCTTTCCAAACTAACCTATACCCACCAAACGCCTCGCAAGCGACTTCCCTGGCTCAGGAATCTTCGTTGCCATCTCATTGATTGTCCCCTATACGGAGATGCAAGGTACTGAGATGTCTCGGCAACTTAGGATACATGGTAAAGAATCATGCGACGAATATGTGTTTCTTTCAATTTTGGTTCCTGTTTCCAACAGACACGATGGAAAACACTGGTACTAGGGAAATGAGTTTGTCGCCTAGTTGCGAGGCGCATAGTGAGAGTTTGATTCTAGATGTAAGGGAATTCCTTGAACCAGCTCTTGATGCGTCCTTCAATGGATGCCGGCGACATGACGCGTCCAAAGGCCTTCTTCTTCTTTTCTTGAAGATTGGAGAGGAATGTTATGCATTCCTCCGAGGAGGTGTAGCGATTGCGAATTGTCTGGTATACTGTGGTTCGTCCTTCTCTGAAAGGGCCCGTTCCAACACTATCAGGGAGAGGTCCATCATCGTCGCACCAGATTAGGGCACGGCATACGCTTGTGCCAGAAGCTTGAAGATGACCTGCGTACTGTAGTTCTTCTGTTACTCCAGCAGAAGGTTCTTCGGATTGCATTGAGTAGTTTGGACGGTAAGCAACAATGCAGTCCCCTTGGCGAATTAGATGGAAGTCGCGGGTACAAATCTGTCTGGAGAGTTGACGAATGGCTCCAAACACTTCCCATATTGGTAACTCAATTGCTGGATTTGATGATCCGACGGTCGACTCAAATCCCTGGAAAATGTCATCAGGATAAAGCTTCCACCGTTCATCGGAAGAATAGGTGACCCGTCCTGCTAGGGGTAGTGGCACATCCTTCTCAATACGGATAGCTTCGCCACCTTTCCTGTACTCCTTTCCCGCGGTGACCAGATGGTGCCCTCTTATTTCATATGTATTATGCCTGTCTCCTATTGTGCATGTTCCGGAGAAGACATTAAAACCGATGTCTTTCCGTTTGACACCACCAACGGTTTTTGAAAGGGCGTTTGCTATGGACCTGCGAAATCGATCCAGAGTCGTGGCGGCTAAAGGATATTCATCAATTGTGAGAGGGTCAAATACGATGAACCTATCGTAAATGAGTTTCCTGAAGCTGTCGATTTCATGAACCGCTTTTGGATCATTGCGAGTACTAGTTATTGGAAATGCAGAATAAATAATTAGGCATTGTGGTTGAGTCATCAATTTCCATAACATATCGACTGGGTGCTTAACAGCCCAGACGTAGTGGAAACCTCTAGAGCTTCCGAAAACAATATCTGCCAATCGCTCAGAGAGATGGATTTCAAGATTTCTCCATATTGCAAACTCTTGGAGAGAGAAGTTCACCCGTATCCCAGCAGTTCCACTTTGGCTCGGACGCAGATTTCTGACACGATACCAGATGTCGTGAAGATCATCAATGAGAGTGATTATCCCTAGCGGACGCAAATCAGCTTTTTCAACAATCTCGAATTTGAGGGGACAAATAAAATCCTCATTTCTATACCATAGCATATGTAAAGAAATAACAGCTATGATTGGATTGTCTGCAACTGCCTGCTTGATTGCAAGATTGTATCCAGCTCCTAAGGCTTCTCTCTTCGCAATTGGGTCCTCACTTTCTCGTAGCGATATTACATCTCGTCCAATAGCCTGACGAATATAATCGTCAATGTCGTATACCTTGATTAGAGGATTGGCATTGGTGTCAACCCATTTCGGTCTATTATGATTTGCAAATTTGGTAAGTTTCGACAGAACCTCAGAATGGTTAACACCAGTTTGACCTGTGACCAGAAAGAGCCTTGTTATATTCGCCACTTATGCTAGCCCCCAATTGTGTAGATGAGGGAGTAACTACTGCTTACAGAAAACTCTCATGTACAGATTGATGCCCTCTTCTGAAACAAAGCGACCTTTTGAAGTCCTAATCAGAGGGGTTTCAGCTAAAGACGACTCAACAACGTCGAAACGGTCAGTAGATTTCAGACATTGTTTCATTTTTTTAATCAATTCTTTCGATTCTGGTGTTTTGTTGGAAACAAACAGAATCACTTCGCTACTTCCATTCGATTTCACGTCAATCCCCCGGAACACAAATGTATAAACACACTGCACCTTCTTGTGCGACGGTGAGATATATATCCTCGTGGTGGGTCCTTTCTTCGATGAATCATATGGCTCACGGCGAGCGAAACTCATCTTAAGGTTTGAGTTATCACTATCCGAGTCGACCTGAAACTCGTTATTTCAGAAATGATAGTTTTCTGAAAAAGCGACAGAAAAATTTATTCTAAGGGACATAAGCAAGCCCATCCACTCCCCAAAAACTAAGAATAAAGATCGTCCTTGCATTTATTTCAAAGGCACATAGGCAGAAGACTTTGTAGCGCCAATACCCGGATTTCCATGTTTCACAACTTTCGAGGTTGGCGAGCATCTCACTCGCAAATGAGTTACGCAAGCACTGGTTTTTACTATGCCATCTTAGAGATTTCTGTGTTTAACTTGGGCGCATAAACTTCCTATTGCACCTCTAGGAATCAATACGAACAATGTTGCCCCGCATATTGCGCTTTCTCAACCATAATATCACAGTCATTGAGGGCAATGTCATTAGCGCAGCCAATAAGCCAAAACTTGGAAGACAAAGCCCGATTAAACAATACCATAGATATAGACAACCGACAACGAATGGACCTGCTAATATTACCAAAGTCCCTATGGACTCTGTTGATTTTCCATTAAACACTATTTGGCTAATGGAAGACTTGCGGATAGCAATTAAATAGCTAAGATAAATAACTGGTAACCAATAAAGAACCAAGATTGTGAAACCACCCAGCATTGAATAATCAGCTGTTCTATAGGTGTCAGTGAGTAAATAACTGGTTGGTGCTGGAGTCAATTGGCTTTGCGGGTTCCACCAAAGAGTCGTGAATAACGGAACCATTACTTCAGCAAATATTTTGGTAGGTGGAGATGCATCAGTGCTGAAACTATAGATCACCCATGGAAAGAACATGGCAATGTAGTATGACGAAACAAGCAGAAGGTTTGCTATAACTTCATAGTTCTTTCTTGCTCCCACAAAACCCTTTCTCATTCCTTCATAAATTAGTAATAACAGCAGAAGTGCAGCTCCCAATATCCCAAGTATCTGACCCCAATCAAGAATGATTCCGAACAGAGAGAATTGAGAAAACATAACACTTACACGGACACACGAGGTTCCATTAGTTTCTACGACAATAGACGCCCCAGGTTGCCTGTAATTAAAGTGAGTATAATCAATAAATCGATGACTCTCATAGATAAGAGGTGCTACAACAATACGAAAACTGGTTCTATTAGGCATGTATAGATATTCTGCATCCTGAAGTGGATAGTCAATAGTGTAACATGTATACCCATCAATGATTCTGACTCTGCTATAGGCAAAAGATGGGTATATGTCAATAAAAAGTCGTATTGCAGGAATTCTAATAACGACAAGAACTGATTCATTATATCCGACAACAAAGCTGATGTTGAATACAGAACCTTCCATCTTGTATCCGTATTTACGGAACCACCCGGTCGTTCCTTCGTAAGTCCCTTCTGCCAGATAGAGAATTTCATTGGTGATTCGCGGGCCAAATATTGAAGATTCAGTAATGTTGCCTGTTCGAGTCAATTCTATACCTGGATATCTAGCTCCTTCAATGCCGTAGTCGGGATATGCGCGTCTCAATGATCTCATGTAAGAATTAAGAAAGAGGCTCTCGCCATCAGGAGCTTGAATATCGAATGTGACAGGGAACAGGCTCTCATTTGAAATAACAGAGACTACAACATCGCCAATTAGAATCTGAGATTCTTCTGACGACCTGATGTCAACAATTATAGATGTTCGAATGGCCCATCCAGGACTGCGACTATATACCTCAGTTAGATTTGGTTTCAAGGCAACTTTTCCCGATTGGCCTGCTTCAAATTGCGTGTGATTTTCTTCGCCTTCGTGCCATCTATCATCAGGCCATGCATAATAACCGATCTGCAGGCTCACAATAGCTGACCCCTGAAGGACGTTGATGCTGACTGAAAAACACACATCTGAGTAATTCATCAATGGAAGAGTAGGATATCCAATAAAGTCCGCGTACGAATCAACTATGTATGATCCATATGTACCATTGCCATCGAGTTCGATCATCACTCCTCGCGGATCGTCATAACTCTTGCAAAACAATGCAGAACCAAGACTCCAGTCCACACCTGGATCATTGACTGTACCATTGTAGATGACAATAGAAGTCTGAGGAGCATGCTGCGTTTTAGTGACCTCGTATCCTATGGACCCCTCAATGGGATTTTCATCCATGACAATGAATGTGGGACTTGCGGTTCTATGAGCGTATGAAACAAATGGTGCAATTGCGAATAAAGCAATAGAGATGATCACAATCATCTTCTTGATTTTAACACTGTATGTTTTCGGAATCCCCAAATCATCCACGCAGGAGCAGAAGTATATTTCTCAAGCTAATTTATCTTTATTGCCCTGATGATAGATGATGAGAGTTGTTCGCTCAGACTCTACTTCAATGGCACATAGGCTGAAGACTTTGTAGCACCGATACCAGGATTTCCATGTTTCACAACTCTTGAGGTCGGACTAAACTCTCCTAGGACGTGTCCAATCATCTGGGGGATGATCTTGACACGCTGGAAGTCCTTACCATTATGTACAGCAATTGTGAGGTCTACCATTTCAGGGAGAATGACCATGTCACGGCAGTGGGTCTTAACGACAACATCCTTTCCTTTCTTGACTTGCTTTCTAGCTGCTCGGAGATTCATCAAGAGCTTCTTCTGTCGTTGAGGAAGACCTCTCTTGAGGGTTCTTCTCCTTCGAGTAGGGAGCAGTTCAATGAGCGAGTCCATGTTCATCTTGACAAGCTCAGAGAGGGGGTACCCACGATACATTGGTTCGCCTTTTTGTGACATGTAATCACCTAGAGTGATAAATAGGGATGGCCGTGACCACCCGAAACATCGGAAAAGCGAGAGAGTCCGAATTTAAGGATTGCGTACTGTCCATACCTCAATCACTGGGCTTTACAATGGGATTACCATCATCATCCAGCATCCCTGCCTTTCTCATAGCAATTCGGACCCATCCCATCGACTCTTCCAATCCTGGATCTCTTACCAAGGCAAGTCTAGCTAGCTCAATTGCTTTCTCCCATCTCTTAAGTTCATAATTGATCTCAGCCATATGCACAATTGCTAGTGCCATGCGTTCCTCTATGTCAAGCGCAATCTCGAAACTTCGTAATGCCTCTTCAAGAAGCCCGATGTTCCTGAGAAGAACGCCCTTGTTGAAATATGGAACTGGATCATCTGGGTTCATCATCGCAGCAGAGTCCAATTGCTGGAGTGCCTCTATTGTCAACGGATCATCCTTACTTGGTTTATCCTGGGCTTGCATCAAGGCGACTGCTAACGTAATCTTGGCGTTCTTATTGTCTGGTCTTTTAGATAGGATGTCTCTCAGGAGGTCAATTGCTTCCCGGAT
>JAEOUM010000021.1 GCA_016839275.1 Candidatus Thorarchaeota archaeon | reverse complement strand
ATCATATTTCTTATGCGAGGTGATTTTATTTCTGACGTTTCTTCGTGCGGTGATAAACCGGTTCATCTTCATTCGAAAAGAGATTCCGCATATCCCAGATAAGGTTAGGGGAAACTAGCACTTTGTCAACAGTAATTCAACCGTTAAGATGAAGTGTACAAAACTACTCCAAGACATGGTCATTATCCATGTATGATGTTGTAGTAATCGGTGCTGGTCCTGCGGGTTCAACAGCCACACGCTACTTGGCTAAGAAGGGATTGAAGGTTTGCATCATTGACAAGGATTCATTTCCCAGGGATAAACCATGTGGAGGGGGATTTTCAACAAGTCTCATCGAAGAGTTCCCGTATCTCCGGAAACGCATTGATGACTTTCTCAAGGGTATAGCTAGGATTGGCGTTCTCCATTCTCCAAATCGTCGTGTTGTTCTTCAGGGAAAAGTAGACATGGCTTTAGTTCTGAGGATTGATTTTGATAATGTTCTTTTTGAATGTGCCTTAGAACAAGGCGTTGATTCTTATATTGGTACAAGAGCAAAGCGCATTAAATTCCATCAGGACTATTCAGAGATTGAACTCGCGAGTGGTACCTCTATCAAAGGAGCAGTAGTACTTGGAACTGATGGAGTATCCAGTATAGTGGCAAGGGAAGCAGGTCTGCAGAGAAGATGGCCAAAAACCAATATCACAGCTTGTAGAGTTGTAGAAGTCCCAGCGAGAAACGAAGAAATTCTTGATCGATACACAGATGATCTAATCTATCACTTCTATGCAAACCTCGGAGGTTTACCTGGTTACGGATGGATTTTTCCAAAACAGGATACGATAAATATTGGCCTTGGAATTGTTGGAACTCACGCTCAGGGGCTACCCAGATTGTTCCATTCTTTTGTGAGGTACCTAAAGCGTGAGAATCTTCTAATGAAAAATGCAGATCTCTCATCTGTCAGAGGAGGGCTCGTTCCAACAGGAGGACCAGTGAAGAAGTCTTATGTTGATAGGTGCCTTCTTGTTGGAGATGCCGCAGGAATGGTGAGCCCTCTCACTGGGGGCGGAATTGCATATGCGATGAAGGCTGCTCGTTTTGCATCAATGGTGCTGGTCTCTACCTACGATGAGAGTCTGCCAACAGAAAATGCACTTTGGCAATATGAAAGAATGTGGCGAAATGAATTCGGAAATGAATTCAAGGAGCAGTTACTAGCACAAAAGCTCTTCACTGGCCCATTTACGGATCTCCTCTTTGAGATAGGGAGGCGAGATAAGCAAATTCAAGAGATGGTTTCAGAATCGATGTCAGAATCATCAGATTCAGAGTTGGATATCAAGAAGCTATTGCTGCGAACCCTATTGGTCTGTCTTCGAGGATCTTTGAGAAGATAGTACTATCATCCCTGTCAATGCCTATCAGAAGGGATAAATGAGCATGTTGATTTGATAGCACATTCCGATTCTCAAAATGAGAGAGGAGAGATAAAAATGGATAGACCATGGTACAAACATTATGTTCACGGTACTCCTAAAGAGATTAAGATTCCAGATGGACCGCTATGGGGAGGTCTTGATGATGCTATCAAGAACTATCCCGATAACATCGCACTCTTTTTTGAAGGAGTAAAAATCACATATCGCGAACTTGGCGAGCTTGTAGACAAAGCAGCCAATGGTTTTGCGAAGTTGGGAGTGAAGAAGGGAGACACAGTAGCAATAATGCTCATCAATTGTCCCCAATTTGTAATCTCATATTTTGGAGCATTGAAGTGTGGCGCAATAGTCACCCCAGTCAATCCTTTGGCAATGCCCAAGGAGTTGAGAATATACTTACAGGACACAAAGGCGAAAGTCATGGTAGTTCTCAATTTCTTCTATGCTGTTGTTGAAGCCGTACGAGATGAATCAAGCCTTGAGAAAGTCATTATTGCTGCTGGTTGGGATATGATGTCCAAGATCAAACAGATTCTTGCACCCAAGACTGTTTACAAGAAAGAGATGAAGCACGTTCCTCAGTTCAGAGAGGGAGATATTCTCTGGAATGACTTCATTGCTAACGCAGTTCCAGAGCCTCCCGCTGTCAAGATAGACCCAGCAAAGGATATTGCAGTCTATCAATTTACTGGTGGAACGACCGGAATTCCAAAAGCAGCAATGCTCACTCATAACAATCTAAAGGCTAATTGCGAACAGTGTGGAGCTTGGATGCAATGGCTAGCTGAGCGTGGAAAGGAGTCGTTTGTTGCAGCACTTCCGCTTCAACACATATTTGGGCAGACCATATCTATGAATCT
>JAEOUM010000098.1 GCA_016839275.1 Candidatus Thorarchaeota archaeon | reverse complement strand
GTTCGAATGAATTCCTCAATATCATCAAGGAACATTGCCGTTGGAGTTATAAAATCGGCTGCAGAAATCAAACCATCTTTGACCTCGTAATGATGAATCAAAGTTCCACGAGGAGCTTCAACCGCTCCTGTTCCAGAACCGGTTTCCCTCGTAGGCTTGGCGACCTTCGCTTTCGTACTGGCAAGAAGCTCATCCACAATTTCTATGATGCATTCCAACGAATAGACCTGCTCGATTGCTTGCGCATGGTTATTGAAGAGAGGATTGCGTTGCCATCTCTCATTGACAAGTTTGTCATAAGCCTCTTTCGCCTTACCCTTGAGTCTATCACCCAAAAGTAAGACTCTTGCGAGAGCCCCGACTGTGAATGGTTTGTTCTTGTATTGTCCACGTTTCGCAAAACTATGGCTAACAACTCGCTCCTTGATTACTGACTTATAGTCTTCAGCAGAGTACTCCTCTCCATCCGATGTGATAAGCAGGTCACCGTAGTAATCATAGTCTTCGTGAGGAGGCTTGCAGCAGAGAAATTGTGTGACTCTCTCCATATGATTGGGAATCTCAAGTCCAGCAAGAAGATCTATCGTTTCAATGGCAAATGGAAGTAACTCTAAAGCTTCTTCCTTTACCTTGGTAAGTTGTTCTTTTGTAGGAAGCTTTCCGAATCCACCGATAATCGGATTCTCACCATGAATCATACGCCCGCCCATCATACGCATGATCTTGTTACCAAATTTCTTGAGTTGTAAAGCTTTAACAACAACATCTCCATATTTATCAGCCATTGCAACGGCATTATCATACCCCAAGAAATCTGGTAGGGCGAGGAAGTAGATGTGCAAGCTGTGGCTCTCAATCATCTCTCCATGATGCATAAATTGACGATACAACTGAGTTGCTGGGTCAACCTTGACACCAATGGCTTTCTCTAGACCACGAGTAGCCGCATATTTGTGTGAGAGATTACAGATTGCGCAGATTCGAGGCACAATACTGAGATCTTCCTGAGGAGTTTTTCCGACCACAAGGGTTTCGAAGAGTCTAGGGCCCTCAAGAATTTGGACTTCGACGTTGCTGACTTTATCATTTTCAATCTCTACTTTTATGCCGCCATGTCCCTCAACTCTAGCTAGTGGTTCTATCATGATTTCATTTTTCTTTGGCATATCATTTTCCTCCCTTCTCAATGTACTTGAGGA
The DNA here is from genome assembly GCA_016839275.1 of Candidatus Thorarchaeota archaeon. GTDB lineage: Archaea > Asgardarchaeota > Thorarchaeia > Thorarchaeales > Thorarchaeaceae > SMTZ1-45. The sequence goes on along the minus strand of JAEOUM010000098.1, from coordinate 11,577 downwards.
TTTTATGGCCTCCATATCCTCTGATCAGTCTCAGTATCTCTTCCCTTGTCTTTCCGAAGCTTTCTAGCAACTCCAAGTGGTGCTCAAAGTTACCATCATCATTTGGTCCCCAGCACCCAACGCATGGAAGTCCATGATTTGGGCAAGCTGAACCGCATCCACCCATTGTCAATGGACCAAAGCAGGCTATTTTATCAAGCAATAGGCATCGGTTCTCATTGAGTTTGCACTCATGACATACAGGATGGGGATAGGATTCTGGAATCGCACCATGTATGAGTCGAGAGATTAGAGCAAATGCCTGTGGCGCACTGATTGGACAACCGGGGAGATAGTAATCCACTTCAACAAACGCATCAATAGGTTTAGCCTCAAGGGGGGCTGTCAAAAAGTTGACGTTTCCATATACCTTATTCATCCGCTTTTCGAACGTATTATCCCCAGTGAACATTGCTTGTGGTCCGCCACTCACAGCGCAGTTACCTATTGCAACGAGTATCTTCGCTCTCTTTCTAATCTTGAGGATATGTTCTCTCTCCTCTTCCGTACTGATACTACCTTCAACAAACGCGACATCTAGTTCCTCCTCAATTGGATTACTAGAGGCCATGACAAAGGAACGAATGTCTACTGAATTGAACAGGTTAAGTATCTCATCCTCAGTGTGAATAATTAAAAGCTGATCTCCTGCACATCCTGTAAAGCCATAGATACCCACTTTTGGTTTTGCTACCGCGAGTTTGGTGTTGCTTATTTCTGTCACTTTAGATCAACTCCCTGAAGTGTAAGGTGTCCCAGTAAGTGAATACGGGCCCATCCATACAGGTATAGAGATGCTCAATGGCACAGTGTCCACATTTTCCAATTCCACATTTCATTCGTCTCTCAAGTGAGAGTTGTATCTGATTCTTTGGTATCTTTAGTTTCAAGAACTCATCAATCACAAACTTGTACATAACAGGAGGTCCTACCACAACTGCTGTTGTTTCACGTGGGTCTATCTCTGGAATATTTTTGAAAAGCTTCGTTACAACACCTGTGGCATGAGGCCATTCTGCATCTGATTTGTCGACAGTATACAGACACTCTATGTCTTTACGGTTCTTCAGTTGGAAGAATTCAGTTTTGAACAGGAATTCGTTGGGAGTCCTTGCACCATATAGGAAGAACACTCGTTTGAACTGGTCTCGATTGTCTAACACATAATATAGGATTGAACGAAGAGGAATGACTCCAAGCCCACCAGCTACAATGATTAGGTCTCTATCAACCATTTTGTCCAGCTTGAAACCATTTCCGTAGGGGCCTCTAATGTATACAACATCATTGTCTCTCTTTTGGAAGAGCGATTCGGTCAGTTTTCCTACCCTTCTGACGCCTAGCTCAAGAATACCTGGGCGACTTGGTGTAGATGAAATTGAAAATGGGGATTCCCCAACGCCAGGTATTGATAGCATAATGAATTGACCCGGATTATACGAGAAGGACATTGCTTTCTTCATGTCTATATGTCGAATTTGGAAGAACCTATGGTCTTTTATCAAATCGTAATGTCTAACAATTCTAGCCGCCTTTGGTTTGAATGGATTTTCAATTGCTTCAAGCAAAGTCATTTCTTGGGCACCTCCTTTGTAATCAGAGCCTCTGAAATCGTCAGAACATTGATGTCAACCGGGCATGAATCGACACAGCGCCCACAACCTACACAACCGGGACGTCCATAGTCTTTTCCAAACGTCTTCAATTTGTGTCCATACCAGAGCTTGAGTCTATTTGCCCTAGAAGCCCGGAAATTATGCCCACCAGCCACCAAACTATAGTCGACAAACATACAGCTGTCCCAGAATCTATCTCGGCGCCCTCTCGTTTCATTTGTCACATCAAAAACATCAGTGACAGTGTAGCAGTTACATGTGGGGCATACCATAGAGCATTGACCGCATGATAGACATATTTTGGCGAATTCTTCCCAGATTTCGCTATCATAGCTGAGTTCCATAATGTCTGGCATGCTATCAAATTCAAAGCTCTTCTTGAACATCTTATTCTTCTTTTGACGCCATTTTACGTACTTCTGAATATCATCATGACTGACATCCATGTCAAAGAACTCCTCTCGTTCATAGATCATATCATGACCAAGGCTCGAACCGACCCAGACCAGAAAGTACTCGTCTAGATTAACAAAGAATAGATCAAATCCCTCCTCTACAATGTCTGTATCTGTAGAGTAGCATAGCGAGTTCTCTGTTGGAAGACAGGAGAATCCTATTATCGCTGAGTTCTGCCGTAGTTGTGCATAATATGGATCCATCGGCTCTCGCATGAAAATGTCATCAAGTATGAGAAGACTATGTATCTCACATGGATGTACCCCAATTATGACTCTCTTTTCAATTTTGGAATAATCTGGAGTGAATCCTTTCTCATCGAAGTTCATCATTGTAAACTGCATTGGGTGAAAAAGCTTCTTTATAGGAATCATCGGATGCTCGTCAGTGATTACAAGATCTGAGATATTTTCAAGTCGGTTGTAGGACAACAATCCATTCTTATGTGTTGGTCCATATAGATTTCCAAACTTGCTCAAACTCTCAAGAAATACATCTAGAAATTTGGACTGCATTTTTAATATGCGCATATGTGCCACCTTGCCCTTTGCGAACACATGATTCTGTCGCCGCACGACATTCCTTCTGAGCCCTGTTTCGATTATGAGGTCTATATAATTACAGTGATATCACCAAAATTTTCGAGTAACTTATGACAATCAACCGAACCCGCCCATCCATTACATATATATGTGATAGTGTAATAGTATTACATGATAAAGAATTATAAGCAATCTTTTCAATATATGAGTAGAGGGATTTGTTGTGAAAGAACTTATAGAAATGGAAAAAGAGCTAGCGGAAGAGGGGACTCCAGTGAGTCTTAGGGAACAGCTTCTTGGACGTGTATCTGACGATGACCTGTTTTCCAAGAAGCGTGAAATTTCAGTAATGACACGCATGAGTAGTGATCTTGTAGAAATTATTGATGCGTTAATAGAGCTTGAAATTTTTAAGAGTCGATCTGAAGCTGTATCAGCTTTTGTTGAACAGGCGATATCGTCTCGCATGAAAATGTTTGAAGAAATCAAGACGCAAGCCCAGGACATTCGTCAACTTCGTGATTCAGCAAAGAAGCATGCTTTTGGTGTCTTCCAAGAAGAGAGTAGTTAGTCTTTTTTTCAAAATTGTATCTTTAAGGTTGGATTAGACACTCCAAAGAAGAAAAAAAGAAGGGGGCGGGGAGGCTCTATTCTCCCCGTATGGCACCTCAACATATGAGGATTTCAATGGTATCCCTAAAACGGGACTGCCAATATGTGTGAACGGTAGAACCCTGAGCTGTAGCAGTATGGTATAAACACAGTATTGCGTCCGTAGTTTATTTCCACAGCTGGGATTTGGTCAGCTCCTCCAATATCCCCGGAGAACCCATCCTCAGACGCGACGATTTCTACACAGTTGCTTGTGCATGCGACATAGATTAGGGAACCAAACACAACGACCGATAGGACGAGCCACACGCCAATCGCAAGTGCGACCCTTCCTGACTTTTTGCTAGACATTCTTGCTCCTCTCCATAGACCGAGGCTTCTTGTTGTGATTCGGTGAAATCTTAGTGTCATTTCGAGCCGCATTTGGCTCGATGGTAATCGTGTGGCATCGAAATCACGCGAACACCTCATAATAGTATTACATGTAACATGTAATAAATATTTTGGTTACAAATACCTATCCGAAAGATATATTACTGTAAGTTATAACGACTAATATGAAATCCCCCGAACGAGGATGTTCTTCTTTCTGTTCTCAACGGGTCAATCGGGGGGTTTCGCAAGAGTTCTTTCATACATAATTCTGGCAAATCTTGCCTTTGATTGAGCAGTTTTGGAATGTCTTCCCTCAATCTCTGAGGTCTTATACCTTCGAAATCGATGAAATCATGAGAATCCCACTGGAGGATGAAGTCTTTGGATACAATGAATGGCACGTTAGAATTTGGAAAAGACTGGAGAAGTATGTTGAACTATCTTGCAGAGGCTGAGAGTCTTGTAGATGTCTATCTTTGTTCCAGTGCTTATGGTCATGCTGATGATCGAGATGAAATGGTCGCTGAAACTCATGGAGTACGGATCATCTATGTCGGAGAGGATTACTTCATTGTTGGGCCGCGAAGACCAGTACATTCGAGTGTTATTCCTATGGGTTGGATCTCTATGATACGAATCCATGAGGATAGCAAGAGCACTATGATGGCAAGTTTAGTCGAAAATGAAGAGCACGAAAATGATGAGACGAAGATTGAAATTTCCGAGATAGATTTGGAGCACTAGCTCTGTATCATTTCGAATACAATCTTCATAGGTTCCACCCATTTATATCCATCAATCATCTATTGGCAATCGTGACCAAGTAATGCCCTTCACTCCCTATCATTTCGGACCTGCGCTGCTTATTGGAGTTCTTTTGTTTCCGATAATTGATTTCTCGACAATCATAATTGCAAGTGTTATTCTTGATGTAGAACCACTTGTAGTATTGCTACTTGGTCTGCCAATGCCAATCCATGGATTCTTTCACACCTATCTTGGAGCTACAATAGTTGCGGGAATTCTCTCAATTTGTCTTTGGCCCTTTCGCAGCTATCTCAATATGGTCGTATCCTATTTTGGAATCCATCAGAAATCAAATTTACGCACCATAGTCCTCGCAAGTATAGCTGGCACGTACTCTCACGTGTTTCTTGATTCATTCCTCTACGCTGAGATGAATCCCTTCTATCCTCTTTTGGGTAATCTGTTTTTTAGTTTCGCTTTCAGTCAGTTTATTTACAATTTTTGCGTGTTCGCTGGATTCCTAGGTCTTGTGGGATACATCATCCATGTTCTTTATGTGTCCTCGAAACCTAAACCATCTCAAGAACAACTAGATATTTTTGAGTAAAACAGTGATCCTTGAAAACTGAAGGAAAGACAGACAACATCTTTTCACAAGGTTTCTAGAATAGCCTATAATACAAAGGAGATTAGGGTTAGCTTGGGAAACATCAAGGATGTACTACTGGTTTACATAGTCTGTGGCGTACTATACATCGCACTTTTAGCTATGTCTATTATCGATCCAGATACAGGCAATCCAATAGTCAACATTCTTTACTTTGTGTTCATTCCATTTGCTTTGCTCTATTTCATTATTCTGTCAATATCCTACGGAATATTTGGAGCTCCTACTGGGACATTGTGATAATTATGTCCTGTTTGCATTTGAAAATTGGAGTTGTAAACACGTGACAAATTTCTATTCGCGTTTGGCGAAGTACTACGACCAGATGTATTCATTCATTGATTATCAGGGAAATGCAACGAAATTGCATAAAATCATTCAACAATATAGGAAGTCATCTGGAAGCAGTTTGTTGGATATCGCTTGTGGAACTGGAACTCATATCAAGCATCTAATGGGCAAGTACCAAGCAACCGGGTTGGATCTTAGTAAAGAGATGTTAGAAATCGCTCAGGAAAAATGCAAGGACATCGAGTTTATTCAAGGTAACATGGTCACGATGGATCTTGGTCGGAGCTTTGATGTCATCACTTGCCTATTTGGATCAATTGGGTATCTGACAACTCATGATGACTTGGTCAAGGCAATCAACACTTTTTCTAAACACCTGGTGCAAGGTGGCGTTGTAATCATTGAGCCAATCTTCACGTTAGAAACAGCACGTGATGGTTCAATGGGAATCATCTGCCTCGATCTTCCAGAAATTAAGATTGCACGAACAAATGTGAGCAGAAAGGAAGACGATTTGGTCTATCTTGATTTCCATTTCCTTATCTCAACAAAGGAAAATGGGACTGAGCACTTTGTTGATCCCAGTCCTATGGGTGTATTTTCTAGGGATACCTATTTGCAATTAATGCAGGAAAGCGGGCTCTCCACATCCTTCATTGAACCTGGCTTGGCCAAAGAAGGTCTTTTTATTGGTGTAAAAAATTGAAGGAGATCGAAAATTCTTCCCCTTTCCACTAATTGATTAAGATAATTGTGAATAGCAGACCATGGAAATTGCTACATTCGGAACCGGTTGTTTCTGGTGTACTGAGGCTGTGTTCCAACAGTTGAAAGGTGTGACCTCTGTTGTGTCAGGTTATTCAGGTGGTCACGTAGAGAATCCCTCCTATGATGAGGTCACAACAGGTCAGACTGGTCATGCCGAGGTCTGTCAGATTGAGTTCAATCCAGATATAATCTCCTTTGATGAACTCCTAGAGGTGTTCTTCAACACTCATGACCCTACAACACTCAACCGTCAGGGTAATGACTTTGGTCCTCAATATCGGTCAGTCATCTTTTATCACAATGAAGTACAAAGAGAGATTGCTGAACGGATAAAGAATGAACTTGAAGCAAACAGGATATTCAAGAAACCCATTGTGACTGAGATTACTGCCTTCACAAAATTCTACCCTGCTGAGGACTACCATCAAAACTACTTCAGAAATAATCCCGACCAAGGATACTGCAGGTATGTCATTGCACCAAAACTCGACAAGTTTGAGAAGGTCTTTAAATTGAAGTTAGGTAAGACCATTTAGAGGATTGATAAAGCTACAAAAGTAAAGGTCTCAATTTTGATTGAGAGAGTAAATCCCAATCATGTAGAATGCTCTACTGAAGAGACTTAACTCCGTTTCGACGGGATACGTGTATGTTATCCATACATGAAAGGGGCTACTTGATGATACCTCTAGCACAATTGTTGAATGCTCTGCATTGAAATTATAACTTGCTGACATTGTTTGAATAGAAGCAAGCAGAACATTTTCTGTAGATATCCACGTGCCATTTTGATACATGAATCGAATCTCTACGGTCGTATTGCAGACCACATTTACCCAAGTTACACTTGGGCCTCCAAATCCAATTTCGATTCGTTCCTCGGAAACATAGTCAATCGTTTTGGTTTCATCTATGACCTGAGGGAAGGGGATAGAACAAACCACTATTGCTAGGAGTATGCCAGCAATCAAATACGATTCAGGTGTGAGATGTTTCATAGCAGTCCAACTCCATTATGGTCAGACTTCCTTTGGATCATCAAATATTGGATTGTAATACTTAGTATCACACGTATATAGTCTTTGAGAATGGTAAATGTATCTCCGGATTTGCTTGTTTACAGGTTCTTAATTCTCTTGATAAGGAAACACTTCTACACCACCTGGAACAACTGGTGTATAGGGTGTCTATTGTTACAATCCCGTCGGTAATTGAATCAAAAGAAAAAGTGGGGAGCGGGATTTGAACTCCCACTCAACTCTTCTATGTGCCTTCTGCGTAAGCTCTTGTATAGGCTTCTTGCTCAGGAGTCCACTTGTCAATCTTAATACCCATGGTTTCGAGCTTTGCCATTGCTGTTTCTCGGTCAAGCTCCTTGGGGAACTCATACACAGCTGGACTGAGGCTCTTGCCATTCTTAGTCATCCAAATCATTGCGTTCAATTGGCTGCTGAAACTGAGGTCCATAACTTCTGATGGATAATCCATCTAAGTGTGAAAAAAATAGATGTAGAATCATTTAGATTTATGATTTCTTAGAAGTCAATATACTCATGCCGGGGCCTTAATCCTTCGTTTATATATTTCTCTTGCCAGAAGGAAAGTAGTAATGCCTATGGACAAGCTAGTTAATTGAAAGATGATAAACTCTCCAGTTCTATCATAAAAATTGACCATACCCCCAACTCCCATCAAGTATGTATCAAAACCCAAAGATTCGATGCCAAGTGAGTCATTTCCCATAATGCTGTATTGAAGTCGCCTACAAGTTGTAGAGATTTCAAAGCTATATGAAAAACGTGCATGTGTTGAGTTCCCCTGTTGTTGATTCATCTTGGCACATTCAACATTGGTTTTCATTAGCAGGTACCAATTTGCAGCTATTCTGTAATATAGAAACACATCATCAATTCCCGAAGAATCTGTGACTTCTACAATGAAATCAATGCGAATCGGGTAGTAGAATATATCGATGGGACTTTCAGGAACATCTATTGCTGTGATCACGGGACCTAAGAAGTCACCAACGAATTGCGATGGGAAGTGGTCCACCTGTTCGCTTTCTCCGGGAATACTGTGCCAACCATCACCTGAATAGTCATCCCATGCATTTCCGATTTGCACACCATCATCCCAGCGGACACTGGAATTGTATACCTCGGCGTTCAAGCCATTATATCCGATGTGATTTCCATAGATCCAATTGTAGTTTGTAGAATCGATGATGAATAATCCCACTTCGCAATTGAATACTGTATTATTGAATATAGTAGATCCCTGTGTTTCCCTAAGTACTATCCCTCTTGTTCCTCGTGTTATAATGTTGTTCTCAATTGTATTATTATGCCCGTGCCAATCTTGTACTGGTTGGTATGCGTGAATGTAGTTGTTTCTTAGAGTGACATTGATACAATTATAGAAACTGACAGAAGAGGAACAGTATTTTATAACGCAATTACTGATGGATGCATTTGTAACATTATAGAATGAAATTCCGGACGGTAATGTCGCGTCTAAAGAATAATCGCCCCACCGGCGATATAGGTAATGACTGTAATTATCCAGACCGAACACGCAATTACGAATGATGAAATGATATGTTGTGTCGCTTATTGCTACAAACTGCGTAATCCTCAAGTTTTCAATTATGTATGGGTCTTCTTGAGTTCCTGAACCTAACCAGCCCTGCTTCTCGAAATCCGCATTTTCCCATATATAGATGTAGTCTTGAGTTGTATATGAACTATCTTTCATTTTAGCGATAGTATCTAGAGTACTGGAATTCGTTAGAATATTGGCACATGGTATTGGCACTATTAAAATGAACAGCAGTAATAGTACAACGCTCTTATCAAAAGAACGAATGAGAAACACCCCTTTGCGCCTCAAGGAAAGACTATCGATTTGAGTCCTTATGACTCCTTCGATTCGATTTGAAAAGAGAAGAGTGAAGAGGCTATCAGAACCTCTTCAACATCAAATCTATGTTCCTTCCGAGTATGCTTTGGCATAGGCCTCCTGTTCAGGAGTCCACTTGTCAATCTTGATACCCATGGTCTCAAGTTTTGCTAGAGCAGTTTCTCTGTCAAGCTCGCCGGGGAACTCATAGACCGCGGGTTTGAGACCTTTGCCATTTTTAGCAAGCCACATCATAGCATTGAACTGCGAACTGAAGGACAAGTCCATTACCTTTCTAGAAAGCCGCGACGAACGCGTACTTTTCACTAGGATGCCCTTCGGCTGCCGCAAGATTTGCTAATCTACCTTCACCAATCAGATACAGGAATCGCCCGTCATGAGTTTCATACTCATCAAGAGCATTTCTCACCCTCTTCTTGCTCTTGCTTAGAGCCATCAAGTCTGGTTCATTCACTTCGACATTGTAGTGACCCAGATTACCAAGAATCGCGCCACTCTTCATCTTCTTCATATGTGCCCCTGTTACAACATCTTTCATCCCTGTTGCTGTGAAGAAGACATCACCAAGGGGAGCAGCATCATCCATCTTCATTACTTGGTACCCATCCATCCTGGCCTGTAATGCTCGGACTGGATCGACTTCAGTGACAATGACATCCGCTCCGAGCCCCCGTGCCCTGAGAGCCATTCCGCGACCGCAGTAGCCATAGCCACCAATAACGACAGTCTTTCCAGCAACTAGAATAGCAGTAGACCTCAGGAGACCGTCGAAAGCGCTCTGACCTGTACCATAGACATTATCGAATAGGTGCTTTGTATCCGCGTCATTAACTGCCATGATAGGGTATTTGAGTGCTCCATCCTCTGCCATAGCGCGAACTCTGATGACTCCGGTTGTTGTTTCCTCAGAACCACCATACAGATTTGGTATCAATTCTTCGTGCTTGTTATGTAGGGTGAAGATGAGATCCGCACCATCATCAAGTGTGAGGGTAGGTTTATTTTTCAGAGTCTGTTCGATACACCAGTAGTACTCCTCAGTATTCAATCCATGCCAGGCAAAGACTGGCACATCATTGGCTGCAAGAGCAGCAGCTACTTGATCATTTGTTGAGAGCGGGTTGCATCCCGACCAAGCAACGTCAGCGCCAGCAGCTCGCAGCGTTTCAACCAGAACTGCAGTTTCCTTGGTAACATGCAGACATCCGGCGATTCTCATTCCTTTCAGTGGTTTTGTTTTGGAATACTTCTCTCTAAGATGCATGAGAACGGGCATATGCTTCTCCGCGTAATCGATGAGTTTTCTGCCTTCCTCGGCAAGACCTATGTCTTTGACCTTATATTCAGCCATTTTTATCACAGGGGTCGCCGAGACCATTAAGTATATGAATATTTCATCGTATAGTAGAATAAACTGCACTAGAGAGGAGCGGAAAGTATGCAGATAATTTTATCAGATACAGAACGTGAACTTCTTGAAGCTTTAGTGCAAAACTCACGGTATACTCCTGCCATTATCGGGACTCTCATTGGGAAGAGCAGAAACTGGGTGTCGCGTACTATTAAAGGTCTAGTGAAGAGTGGTGCAATACGGAGCTACACGACAATTATTGATCCAGCTCAAGTCCAAGGTGCAAGAGAGACTATCTTGTTCATGAAGAGTAACCCAAGGGAACAGGATGTGAGCAAGAAACTCATGGAGATGGAAGAGCTTGAGTCCCTTGATGGGATTGCCGGGGACTTCTCACTTCTTGGAACCTTCCGATTTGACAGTCAAGGAGCTTTTGAGAGCCTATTAGATCGAGTAGACAGTGTAGTGGCAACCTCAGGGGCTGGAAAATACAACTTGGTGCAAGTTCTTACAACATACAAAAAGAATCGTTTCACAATATTACCCACGTCATCCCCTGAATCCTACCTCTCTCGGAAGGAGCTTGCACTTCTTAGAGTAATATACCGTCATGAACCAACCCCCGAAAATCCCTTCCCCCTGACTCAAGAAGAAATCGGTGCTCGGATGAATCCCCGCCTTAGTCAACCTGCAGTTTCGAAATCCATTGAGAAGCTCTTGATAAAACGTGCAATAATTGGCTATTCTATCAACACGGATTATTCCCTCATCGGTCTGCCTGTGAAGTTCTTTGTCAGGATAAAGGTGAGTCCCGGAACTGCAAGTGATATTGCGCAAAAGCTCACTAGCATGCGTGAAGTATGGGACCTATATCGTACGAGTGAGGACTATAGTCTTCTCGCCATGGTGAGAACAAGTAGTGTCATGAACTTCAACCAGTTACTTAGACGATTATATGAGAGCGATGAAGTCTTGGATACTGAGTCATACATTTCGTTAGAAGAATGGTTCCTCCCCATTCGATGAAATTCTAGCTGTATCATTTTCGATGTATTTTGCTGCTTTAGTGTCTATGATCCAGTGTCGATACCAAAGATCTCCTTTGGAATGGAGTATCACTATGATTCCAGACCAAATAATTATCATTGCAATATGCATGATTGAACTGGCAATCAAATAAGCTGTCCACATATC
>JAEOUM010000097.1 GCA_016839275.1 Candidatus Thorarchaeota archaeon | reverse complement strand
TTTGAGTGTTCTAACCTCTGAGTATGCAGTATAAGCTAAACCTCTTCGTTTTCTAGCAGCTCGGCTTAATGATATAGATCGAATAGCTGCAAAGAACGTAGTGACCAGTGATAATCCAAGACGGTAACTAATATCCCAAGCTAATACGAGAATCAAAATGATCAATAGTGGATTTCCGAATCCGTTTCCTAGAAAATATCTGAGATAATCCGTATCAATCCAAAGATAAAACACAACTGCGCCAAAACAAATTATGCCCCCCATGAGTTCTAATCTTCGATCCAAGAGGATACGACTCTTGTAATCCCGGAGAATTTTCAATTCAACATCGTTTGTCGGATCACGGAGCCTCCTAAGCCATGGAACGACATAGAGACATCCTGAGGACCAAACCACAGTATAGATTATAGCCATCGAGCCAAATACTGCTGCTTCGCTTGGCATCTGAAAGTAGATGAATGCCAAGACACCCACAGTTTCTACTAGAAGTAACTGTGCGATGACGTCATATGTTGGAGGTATCCATCTGAATGGTGGTATTCGGTCTACAATCTCTTCATAGATCCATTTTCTTTGATACCTACTTTGGACCGTCGACCTACTATTCATCATAAAATGTGTGCTATCATTCTGTAAAAGCCTGTCGAATTAGCTCTCGTCACTCAGCCATATATCTCATCAAGTCCATCCCATGATAGACCAAGCGCCTGTGCAACAAGGACAACTAGATCCTTCACTGTCTTATTAGAGCCAGCCTGAGGAAGTTGGTCATGCATAAAGTCTACACAGGAGGGGCATCCAGATGAAACAATACTCGCATTCGTCGCCTCGATATCTTCAACCTTGAGTCTATTGATCTGGTTCGCAAAGTCGGCATCAATTGCTCTAAGAACTCCGACAGATCCGCAACAGTAGCAGTTGGCTTTGTTATGGGGTAGTTCCTCAAAAGTGACACTTGGAAGATACTCGAGTACTTTTCTTGGTTCTTCATAGAATCCAGAATTTCGACCAGCATCGCAACCATCATGATACGTGACCGTAACATCAAGTGGTGTATTCAAACCTGTCAATTTGCCTTGGTCAAGGAGGTCAGCGAGATACTGGTATCCATAGACTATTTCGAAACCATGGTCAATGCCCAAGAATTCATGATATTCATGAGCCCACATCTTATAGCAGCCTGGGCAGTTGGTCACTATTCTCTCAACGCCGAGTTCTCTGTACTTCTGAATATTGTGTTCTGCAAGAACTCTCGCACCTTCGAAATCTCCTGTCATGATGAGAGGTGCGCCGCAACAATACTCTTCCTCACCAAGCACGGTATAGTCTTCTTCAATTTTATCCATGATCAGAGTCGTAGCTATCGTAGCCTGAATGGAAACACCTCTGAAGGATGAAGCACACCCAAAGAAGAATGCAGTCTTTGCATGAGCTCCTTGCCTGTCTAGCAATGCATCCTCGTTTGGAGTCCAATATGACCAACCCTCAATCCTATCCATCTGCGCTTGACCTTGAATATTGAAGCTCTTCAAGACAGTATCTCTTGCCATCTGCAGTTGTTCTGGCCACATATTGCGCCTCTTGAATTCAGAGCGCATCACTTGGTAGATTTTTACGAATGGAATATCTACCTGACAGACTTCTTCACAGCCTCCACAAAGCGTACAACCAAAGATTCCGTCTCTAAGACCTTCAAGCCCTTCAGATGGTTTGATGCGACCTTGAATTAAAGCGCGGGTCAATAGCATCTTACCCTTTCCTGAATATGTGTCACGACGTTTTACTTTGTAGGTAGGACATGCGCCATGCCCCACCTGACAGAAACTGCATTGAGCACAAGTAAAAGCGTAATCTTGGAGTTCGTGTTCTTTCAAAGATGGGAAATCCATGGTTGTGGTCTCCGTGACTTGTGAATGATTAAAGAGGACCGTTACAAGGCTCCTTAAAATCTTTCCACTTCAAATACATTCAGTATTGAAACCTTCAAGTTAATCCGTGTTACCATTTTCCTTTCCTGATGAGAATCTCAGAAATCAAAATCGTAACAAAAATGATGATTGCCCATGTACTCACCACAAGTGTAACAGGTGTAACAACAGCAGGGCCAAGAGGTTGACCACTTGGTGGAGGCTGTGTAGTCTGTGTTGTAGTATCAGTTGTTGTTGTAGTAGTTGTTGTTGTAGGCGTAGTTGTTGTGGGTGTTGTTGTGCTTGCCAGCGTCACAGTTACAATCACAGTATCGCTGGCAACAAATCCTCCTACATTATACACATAGAGTGTGTACTCATATGTGCCTGGGATGAGCCAGTCAATAAGTATGTATATCGAAGAGCCATTCCATATTCCAGAGAATAAGACCTCTCCATTACGGTTGATTGAGTAGGTGGCTGGATTTGGATCAACTGGATTCCAAGTGATCGAATTCCCGGTTTCTAAGTACTCATATTCGACATCAGCTGGACTATCGACAAATGGTGCATTTGCGTCATACTCAGATGAAACAACAACATCCAAGCTTCCCGCAACATCATTACTTCCAGCCGCCCATATTCTAAGAGTATGTGTTCCGGCAGACGTTGGTGTGAATTCTACTGAGATTGATATCTCGTTGAGATTGACATTGAGATCGCCTGTACCATTGTCTTGTATCGAAGTTGTGGTGAATGAGAACTGGTCGTTATCTGCCCAACTCGATTCGATATTCACGAAAAACGCCTGATCTCCACCGGTGTAACCAATTGCATCTATATTAAGTATGAAAGGTTTTCCAACGGTTGCATTAACTGCTCCTGTTGCATTTGATGTAACTGTGAGAGAATAAGTATTATGACATCCTGAAGTTCCACATTCTGTGGTAGAGCTTGGGAACGCGATTGTCATTGATGCTCCTGCAGCAAGAATTAACAAAGATACAGAGACCACAAGAATAAGTGACTTGAATGACTTCCTCATCTTAAGACCTCCATCGTTCCAAAATAAGAAGGAAACTCAATATTCCTACTATTCCTACCGTTACCAACAAGATTAAGCTAAAGCTAGCAGTTGTCAGTACCTCATCATTATTGTCTGTAGGAACAGGATTTCCTCCTGTAGTGGTTATTGGCGTGGTTGTAGTTGTAGTTGGGAGTTCTCCTGTTACGGTGACAATCACTACATCGGATACTGTGTTCCCACCGACATCTACCACTGTGAGATTGTATTCATAGGTTCCTGGACTCAAGTAATCGACATTGATCATTATGGGTTGTCCATCCCATCCACCTGATAATACAACAACTCCATTCAGCCAGATAGTGAACCTTGACGGATGCTCATCATAAGGAGTCCAGGTAATATTATGGCCTGTAGTTAACACGTCATATTCTATGTCAGAAGGATTATCCAGAATAGGTGCAATGACATCAGGCACGTCAGCTACATCAATTGGGATGTCGATAAACTGCGACGCAGATGACGTAGCACACCATGCTCGAATCGTATAGTTCCCGACACTCTCTGGTGTGAAGGTGAAATCATGAGTGATAATGAAGTTAGCAGGAGTTAGATCTTCCCCTGAGTTATCTTGAATTGATTCAGGAGTAAAAGCAAAGTAGTCATTGTCTGCCCAGCCTGCCTGCACAGACAAATAGAAATTGGTGCCTCCAACTGATGGTTTTGTTGCATTGATTCTTAACGTGAATGACTCTCCTATCAATGCTGTGCCTGTTGAATTCGAAGACATTGTATATGCTGAACTGACAGAATGGCAGCTTCCACATTCAGTAGTATAGTCTGGCTCAGCAAATGTTGAACTTGTCACAAGGAATAAAGTCAAGGCAAATATGCCAATAAGCACCAATTTGCTCCTTATTGTTCGATTCATGCAGGTCTCCCTCTTCCTAGGACATTCCTAAGGTTTCCCTGACCACTTTTGAGGCCTTTTTAAAGATACTTTTAAAATATTAAATTGGTTTCAAGACGTAACTCCAATGTCCTAATGTTGATTATGAGTGTAGCTAATTATTCTCTTGATAGTCTACTCCTAGCCTCATTTTGTAAATAACCACAAGACCTTCCCAGATATTTCGAAGATAAAGCAGTGTTTTCCCTGCGTAATCTATTCTCAGAAGTATTTTCATTGCCTCGCTAGGTTTTTATCTTACTACTTTCCCAGCCTCAGAATGTTAGCGGCTCTATTTAAGAGCTGGAGAGTGGACTCATGGTCCTAAAGCAAAAGGTGCAAGATGAACTCGAGAAAGTTTTTGGAGACCGTTTGATTACTGCGAAGCATGAGCTGATTTTGTTTGGACAAGACGTTGGTTCACTTCCAAAGCAAGTTGGTTGGCTTATGAACACAAAGGCTGATGCCATAGCACAACCCCAGACTCCTGAAGAGATACAAACCCTCTACGAAGTTGCACGCAAGCATAAAATTCCTCTTGTTCCTAGAGCGGCTGGAACGTCTGGATATGGCGGCGCGATTCCACGAAAAGGTGGAATCATCGTTGATATGCGCCGAATGAACAAAGTCCTTGAAGTTGATAGTGAGAATCTGTCAGTTACAGTAGAACCTGGAATTTCATGGGCTAATCTCCAGTTTGAGTTGAACAGGAAAGGTCTGGATGTGCGGTGTTATCCCTCATCTGGTATATCTGCGACCGTGGGTGGCTGGATCGCCCAAGGCGGCGACGGCATTGGTTCGTTGAAGTATGGGAATATCAATAAGAATGTCGTCAAACTGGAAGTTGTCTTACCAACTGGAAAAATAGTCAAGACAAAAGACCTCGACCTCTTTTGCGATACTGAGGGAATTTTAGGTATTATTACAAAAGCCACCATTAAGGTAAAACCTCTGACTCCAATGAAAGTCATTGTTTCCAGTTTCGAAGAAAACTATCAGATGGTCCTTGCATTTGAGAAAATACTCGAAGATGGTCCGATTCCTTATACGATAAAATTTGAGGAATCGAAGTACACAGACCTCAAGAAAGTTATTTGGGAAGGCAAGAAGCCATTTCCAATACCTGCTCATCATTGCTCGTTAATGATTGTGTATGAGGGTGATGAGGAGGAGATTGAAGAGGGCCTGAGAGTCGTTCGCGAAGTCACTGAGATGTATCGAGGACGCGTCTATGATGATGAAGTTGCAGAGCATGAATGGCATGAGCGATACTATCCCATGAAGATTAAGAAGAAAGGTCCAACACTAGTTGTCGGTCAGGCGTTTGCGCCTCTAGAGAACTTGGCCGCAATCCTTGATGACTTTCAATTTGAGCAAGCCTCTGCAAGAGCTGGAATTGATGGCTATGTTAACTCGAAGACTGGCGTGACGATGATGGGATACTTTCTGGAGGATGAGCGACGGCACTTCTTCATGCTCTCTTGGTCGCAGAGCTTTGTCATATTCAAAATTGCGCAACGTCACGGAGGCCATGTGCATTCAACAGGTATCTGGTTTGCAAACTATGCAAATCAGTACTTCGGAAAGCAACGATTATCTAGAATTCGAGCTGCGAAGTTGGAATGGGATAAGAAAGAGATATCCAATCCTGGAAAGATATTTGCATATTGGCTACCTTTCATCCTTAAAATTGGTAAATACTTCATGTGGATTTTCTTCGACCTATTCAGGAATGGATGGGGCCGGATTGCACCTATCCTGCTGAAATGGTTACAGAATGTACCTCCACTAAAATGGGTACTCCGATGGGGAAGGGCACATAGTCCTTGGCCAATGCAGTATGGAATTGGATGCTGCATGGTGGATGGTGCTGCTGGAATCGCACCCAGATGGGACTTTGAGAGATTCGGAATGCTACCTCTGTTTGGTCCGAGACAGACTGATGTTTTGTGGATCTCAGGCTCTCTCACCAAGAAGATGGCGCCTCGACTCAGAAGAATCTACGAACAGATGCCAGAGCCAAAATATGTCATTGCCTTTGGTCAATGTGTTGCCTCTGGAGGGCTCTTTTGGGAAGGATATAGCTTAGCGACACCTCCAGACAAGATTGTACCTGTTGATGTCTACTTACCTGGATGTCCTCCGAAACCTGCGGATTTCATTCGAGCACATCTAATCTTACAGAACAAGATTCGGGCTGGCACGACTCATTGGCAGCAGAGATATGAGAATCAAGATGCGATGGGGATGGTACAGTAATGGCAATCCGTCAAGATAGTGATCCATATTGTATGCTTTGGTTAGGTCTGATTATTCTGACATCATTCATCTTCAATTTCGTATATCTGGGATTCTTAATGCCAGCTTCAGCAATCGTTATTGGAAGTGCCTTCACTCTTCTTGGAGGTGTTTCCATTCTTATGGTATTCTTATTGATTGGGTACTTCAGACCAGAGAAAGGAAAAGGAAAGAACCTCATGATGTCCCTATCAGTTCTCTCTGGCTTTTTCTTCATAGTCTTCATTGACCAGTTTGTGACAGCTCTCCCAGCAGCTGGAACCACACTCTATCTATCTGCATGGGGTCTTGGAGGATCAATTCTCACTGCTGCAGGCTTTGCAATGATGCATACTAGTGAAGAGAGCTACTCTCCTGGTATATTAGACACAAGTGCACTTCATTATGGTCCTGAACCAGAACCTATTGAGGAGCCTGAGCCTGAAGCTGAAGCAGTACCTGAGGAGTCCAGTGAAATAACTGATACTACAGCTCAGCCTTCGAATGAATAGGGCTATTCGCCTATTCATAGATCCAATTAAATGCAGCAAATGCAACTAGAAGTCCCAAGGCCATCCATGCAAACAGTATAATTCCCATTATCAGATCAAACAAGACAAAGATGAGAAAGGAATGAATACCACCAACAACACCCGAAATCATTGTTAGTGATACCCTACCTGATCGCGTGTTGGCTGCGACAAATCCAAACGCAGACGCAATGAGTATTATGCCACTCATAACAAGGATCCAGTGGAAGAACATGTATTGAGGAGCCAATGTCACTGTCAGAATATTCCATAAGTAGGCTCCCAATAGAGCCATCCCTAGCAAGAGTGTCAGATAATAGAAGAATGTTCCTTCTTCACCACGGGCCAAATAAATCACCTACATTCGTGGATACATGTGTCGAGTTGTTCTTCGAACCCTCGTAGTATATAACTTCTTTGAGCGGTTTCCCGAAGTGTTTTTATCATGCAACTTTTCTAAGCCGGTAAGTTTCAACGTACATTGCAGGCCAAAATCCTGCTCGATGCTAAGTTAAGAATCATGAAGATTTATCATCTGGTGGATACGGTCTGGAATGACAGAAAATCTGCTAGCACTGGAGGAATCCTATGGCTGTAAAAAGGAATCAACTCAACATGGCTCATTTTATAGGTATCTTCAATAATCGCCGTGTTAGGTCCTGTGCAAGCATTAACACATTAGAAATCTTTTCAGAGGACGGTTTCAAGATATGATGCAAACCAGTAGATTGTTTTTAGATTTCATACCAGTCTTGGTCTGGGCTCTCCTTGCTGTAGCTCTTGTCATTATAATGTTGTTAGCTTCTTGGGTATTGAGACCGCATGTACTCCAAAACTCTGAGAAGACGTCTTCGTACGAATGTGGTGAGGAACCTGTGGGTCCTGCACGAATCTCGTATCCGTACAACTATTTTGTATACTCTGTACTCTTTGTAGTTATCGATGTTATGGGCGCGTTTCTTTGGTTGCTTTCCTCATCCAATCTGTTGTGGAGCAATGCTACCAAATACGAGGTTGTTTGGCAAGTTATTGTCTTTATTTTCATAGTCATGGGAGGAGTTGGTTTTGTATTGAAAATGATTCCACGCTCATTCCTTGACGGGAAGGAAACTGTAGACATATACAGACGAGCGAAGGCTGAACGAGAGCAAAAACAATATCCTGCAGGAGGTCACTAGAAATGCAAGGATTTGATCCAGCACTTTTTGAGCAGCTTGAGTTTCTACTTATAGCAGGTATAGTACTGGTGCTTGCATATCTTGCTCTAGAGCATAAGGAGATTGTTTATGCCGCATTCTTCTTTGGATTCATGGCATCGTTTGTTGCAGGATTTTTCCTTCTCCTTGAAGCACCTTTCATCGCAGGGATGCAAATTGCAGTGTACACTGGTGGCATCAGTACATTGATTATCTTTGCATCATTGCTCTTACCAAGAGCGCAAGACTCGACTCTCGAGACATTTGCCACACCCAGAGCTCGCCAAATCAGTCTTGTTGTCGCAGTCGTTGTGACAGTTATGACTGGCTTTCTCGCTGTTATCTTTCCATGGGCTGAATCATTCAGTGAAGCATTTGTTAGCATCTCGCAGGATCTGAATGGTCTTGCTCATTGGTTATGGTTTGAAAATGGGATTTACGTACAAATGATTGCTCTGATAATGATTACCGCCTTAGTTGGTGCTATTACGCTTTTGAGGATGGATAAGGCAGAGCAGCTAAGTTCTATCACTGGGGTGTTTGGGGTGGAAGCAGAACCAAAAACCACTGAAGAGGCAACCATCAATGATGATGAACATGCTGCAGATGATTCTACGGGGGTCGATGAATAGTGGTCCCACTCTCTTGGTATTTGGTATTGGCCTTCATGTTGATTGGTCTAGGTGGATATGGGATGATGGTGAAAAGAAATCTCATCAGAATCCTGATTGGAGCAGAAATTATGGGTAATGGAGTCATGATTGCTCTAGTTGCTATCGCTCTGTATAGCCCAGTATTTTCATTCACAGGTCAGGGATTAATTATCCTCGTAATCTCCGTTGCTGCTGCGCATACTGCATTGGCTATGGTCTTGATGTTAATGTATAACCGTCGATATGGCTCCGTTGACCTCGGAAAACCAGTGGAGATGGAGGGTCAGTAAATTGTCAGAATCAACCGGCATTACCGCTTCAACTCTCGCAAGGCAAATCATTAATAGACATCCTCAGGTTTCATCAAGACCTTTGGGAACGAATGAGATTGAACTTGTTGTGCCTTCCGACAAAATTCGAGGCGTTGTCACGATGATTGATGAGAATGTGCATGACGCATTACCTGAGTCAATCTTTGGAATCGATCTTGAAAATGACAAATATGAATTGATCTACATTTTTTGGTCCCACTCCAATCGAATGTTAGTTCAGCTGCGCGTATCGCTAGAAGGGGAACGACCAGAGATTGACAGTACATGCGACATCTTCCCAGGCTTTGAATGGCATGAACGCGAAACTCGAGAGATGTTTGGAATTGAATTCAAGAATCATCCCGACCCTCGATTATTACTTCTTCCTGATGAGCTGGAGGGGGTGTTTCCCCTCCGTAAGAGATTCCAGACTGACCAAAGCAGACTGGATGAAACAGGCATAGCTCCACCAAAAGCACGACCAAAGACAGGAGGCGATGATGAGTGAGTCCTGACATACTTGATGAAGCAATGGAGATCTGGTTTGGACCGCAACATGTTAGTGCTCATGGGTGGGCGACAAAGCTTACACTAGTCGGAGACTATGTGGTTGAATGTGATCCAAATGCAGGATACTTCCACCGTTCTGCTGAGAAAGTCTTGGAATACAAGAACTTTAGACAGGGATCACTTGTACTTGAACGGATGTGCATGCTTGAGGCGTTTCTGGCTGAGTATCCCTACGTTGCGGCAGTTGAGAAGATTGCTGAACTCGAAGTACCAGAACGAGCAAAAATCATGAGAACAATCATGATGGAGATGTCTCGACTCCATAGTATCCAATTCTGGTGGGGTCAGTTTAATGCAGAGCTCGGATTCTTCACTATGGCTCTCTGGCCCTGGGTTGACCGAGAATATTCACTAGATGCTTTTGAGGAGCTTACGGGTTCACGACACACAGTTTCATACTCCACCCCTGGCGGCGTGAAATACGACTTTACGGACAAGGTCTTGAAACAGCTTGACAGAGCGATCAAGAGATTTGAAGATAGACTGCCTAAATTCAGAGATATGCAGATGGGAAGTCCTACATTCAGAGCGAGAACCAAAGGTATTGGACAGTACACGGTAAAACAGGGTCTAAAGTGGGGGCTGAGTGGACCGCCAATCAAGGCATGTGGTGTTCCTATGGACCTTCGAAAAGATGCTCCTGACCCGAATCTCGCCTATAATATGTGTGATTGGGAAGTACCCATCACTGAGAATCCAGACCATCCTGGAGAGAGCGATGCTCTAGATAGAATGGAACAAAGATTCAAAGAGGCAGAGACCTCTGTCCAAATCATCAAACAGCTGCTACCGCAATTACCAGAGGGTCCGATTATCGATCCAAAGGCTCGTGCGAAAGCTAATAGACTTCCAGAAGGCGAGGCTTATGCTCGGGTGGAAGGCACACGAGGCATCACATCACTCTGGCTCAAGACCCAAGACAAGGCACAGACAGCATATCGTGCAAAGATACGTGGGCCTTGTATTGCATCATATTATGCATTGAAAGATTTAGTCCCAGGCGCAAAGTTTGCGGACTTTATTGTAATATTTGGAAGCTTAGACCCGTACCCTGGATGGTGGGATCGCTGAACGGAGGTGTATTGTTGCAATTCGACTTCTTTACTTGGCTTGCTGGGATTCCTGATTGGATCTATGGAATACTACAGTGGATCTACCACCTCATTATGGGCATCTTCTTCTGGGCTTGGGGCGTTATCGAATGGCTCTGGGCATCTGTGTTTGCGCCTGAGAGTTTCATGTTCTTGTTTCGTGCAGTCCTCTTCCCGGGTCTAATCTTTGTTGTACTAACACTAATTTGGGCAGTATGGTTTACACGCAAGCTCTGGGGCCGCATCCAAGATAGACGCGGGCCTGTACATATGGGCAAGTATGGTGGACTTCAGTTGTTTGCTGATGCCATCAAGCTCATTGCTAAAGAGAATATCATTCCTGACAATGCAAAACGCTGGATGTTCAGATTTCTCCCTGGACTTCTCCTTGTGGTTGTACTCCTACCGTTCTGCTTCATACCTTGGGATTTTGACTATTGGTTCATTGCTGACCTCTCGGTGAGCCTTGTCCTAGTCTTTGCCTTCCTCACAGCTGTTCCTGTTGTAGCACTTCTTGCAGGTTGGGTCAGTGGCTCCAAATACTCACTCATAGGAGGATTTCGAGCGGCGAACAATCAATTTGCAGCAGAGATACCTATGATCATCTCCTCAGTTGGTCCTGCAATCCTAGCAGGGTCACTCAGTCTTATGGGAATAGCTCAGGCGCAGACTTCAGTGTGGTTTGCTGTGCTATTGCCAATTAATCTTGCAACATTCTTAGTAGCAGCCATTGCATCAGTGGGCATATTCCCGTTCGATGCTCCAGTTGCGGACTCGGAGATTATCTTTGGCTGGAGAACAGAGTTTACTGGTATCTATTTCACACTCACATACTTCGCGGAATTCGCTGAGCAGATGCTCTACTCTGCTCTCATTGTTGCTCTCTTCTTGGGAGGACCAGTTGGTCTGCCCTTCCTCCCAGGTGCAGTGAACTTCATTATCAAGTTCATCATCACCTTCTTCTTCTTCGTGCTTGTTAGCTCATCCTTCCAGAGACTTAGACAAGATCAGATTGTTCACTACTGCTGGAAGTATCTACTTCCTCTTGCGCTCTTGAATGTTGTAATCGCAATGCTTGCGATAGTCTATCTTCCTGGAATCGCAGCATTACTACCCTTAGGAGGTCCATAAAGCATGGGTTTCTTCAGTGTACTAGGTGATATCTATCAAATTCTAAAACACACCTTTAGACAGGTCTTCATGAGACCCTTCACCTACTTTTTCCCATTCGAGGACAGAATATATCCCGAACGTACGAGGGGAAGGCACATCCATGTCAGAAAGAACTGCACAGCATGCGCGCAGTGCGTACGAGCCTGTCCTGTTGTCGCCATCAGAATTGACAAGGAAGATAAGATGTACGAGAAAGACGCGGCTTTGTACTTTGATTATACTCGATGTATCTTCTGTGGACTCTGCGTTGAAGCATGCAGATTTGATGCGCTATTCCACACTCCCGTCGTCGACCTAAGTGAGGGCGACCGAGATGACCTCGTCTACGGACCTGATAAGATAACAACTCTGGATAGGGACCCACTTGAGTGGCGCGGAAGGAGGTTCAGGTAATGCAGACCTTTCTCTCTGACTTCCCATTCATGGCACTATCTTTAGCTGTCATGTTCATCGGTGCACTCCTCATCTATGTTCTCAAGAACAGAATTGGTGATAGCGCAGGAAAAATCACTGTTGGTGTTTCTCTTCTAGGATCCGTCTTTATGATACAGCCCTTCTATGAACTCTTGACTGAGGGCTTTTCAGAAGAGACCTTTGTATGGTCTGCGATTCTTGAGCCATTCGGACTTTACCTAGATCCTGTAGCATTTCCAATAACCTTTGCAATTGTAGTTCTTGGATTTCTTTCAGTTGTTTATGCTGTGGGATACACAGAACACACAGAGAATAAACCGACCTTCTTTGCAAACCAGCTCTTCTTCATCATGGGAATGATCTGGGTGACACTTGCTACGAACTTGATTGAGTTCTTTATAGCGTGGGAGATCATGCTTGTACCCAGCTACTTCCTTATTCTCTTCTGGGGGTTGCCTGAAACCCGAAAGCGGACAGCGCTCAAGTTCTGGCTTTACACTCAATCTGGCGCGGTCTGTATCCTTATTGGTTTTGGACTGCTTTACGCCAACGGAGGAGGATCCTTCGTACTTGCGAACATTGGAGCAACCGGTGATTTAATTTTCAAGATCATCTTCATACTGCTTGCCGCTGGATTTCTTGTAAAGATGGCTGTGTTTCCAATACACTGGTGGTTGCCCCCCGTTCATGCTGAAGCTCCTACCCCAATCTCAGTCCTCTTGTCTGGTGCAATGATTGAGACCGGTGCCTACGCACTTGTACGATTTGGTACTCTCACTCTAGATATTGTCGCAACTCAATTGTCAATCTACGTGGCTGCATTAGGTGTCATAACAATGTTCTATGGTGGCTTTATGGCACTTGCGCAGGTGGACATCAAGCGACTTCTAGCATACTCGTCTGTTTCACAGATGGGATATGTACTCTTTGCCCTAGGTACGGTTACGGTTACTGGCGTGTCTGGCGGTATGTTCCATCTCATCAATCACGCCTTCTCGAAAGGCTTGCTGTTTATGACCGCCGGTGCTGTCATCCATCAGACAGGTCTACGTGACATAAAGCAACTGGGAGGTCTCTCCAATAAGATGCCAATCACTGCTTTCGCTGCTGCCATAGGAATGATGAGCATTGCTGGCAGTCCTCCTCTATCAGGCTTTGCTAGTGAATGGATGATGTTTCTTGGAGGTTTTCAGGCTGCAATCCCGATACCAGGGCTGCAAGTAAACATGCCCTTCCTGATTCTGGCGTTACTTGCAGCATCTAGTTCAATCCTAAGTGCTGCGTACATGCTGCGTTTCTTCTGGCGTGTCTTTCTGGGTCCACACCCAGAGACCTTGGAGGAAGTTAAGGAGAGCCCACGGTCTATGACCATTCCAATGATAGTCCTTGGGATTCTCATCGTAATCTTTGGAATATTCCCGAGTTTGGCACTAGATGTCATTGTTCCGGCGTTTTCGAGCGTACTTGGTCCGTGAGGTGTATCAAATGCTCTTTGGTCTACCAGAATATCTTATCCTCGTCATACCACTTGCAGGCTCATTACTTGTACCTGTTGTAGGGAAATATAGTGATAAGGCTAGGGATTGGGTTCCAGCCGTGCTAATGGGCATTACGATGCTCCTTTGTTGGTCACTCATACCTGATATTGGATCAGCTCCTAAGACTTGGAATTGGATTAACATCCCCGGGTTTGTAATTCCATTCAGCATCCTTCTCGACTCGTTGTCTGTCATTATGGCGGTATTGGCAAGCACACTCTGTTTTCTCATCTATGTGTATAGCACTGAGTACATGGCACACGAAGGAGACCGCAATCGATTCTTCTTCCTAATGCTTGCCTTTGGCGGCGGCATGCTCACGCTGGTTCTGTCAAATAACCTCCTGATTGCCTTCATTGGATGGGAAATCATGGGATTCTGCAGCTACGGACTGATAGGTTTCTGGAATGACAAACGAAATCCTCCAGAGGCGGACCCCACTGGATATGACTCAAGCAACCCATTGCTACAGTTTGAGACCGAGGGTGAATACAATACCCACTGCGGAACAAAGGCTTTCATAGTCACTAGAATAGGAGACGCTTTAATGTTGGGTGGAATCCTATTGCTATTCACATTCACTGGTTCCTTCATCTTTCAAGACACATCAATAGGGGCTCAGGCTGTTCAGGGTATCGCGGAGCATGGAGGCTGGATAACAGCTCTTGCTGGAGTAGGCCTGCTATTACCAACGCTCTTGTTGATCTTTGCTGGCGCGATTGGCAAGTCAGGTCAGTTCCCCTTGCAGGTCTGGCTTCCCGAAGCCATGAGTGGCCCGACTGCAGTTTCAGCATTGATACACGCTGCAACGATGGTTAAAGCAGGAGTCTACATCACTGCGAGATTTCTTGTGACAATTGTATCCGCTTCAGAAACAAGTGCACACTCCACATCGCCTGCTGGGATGACTCCTCTACAGATAGGCATCCCTGATGCATTTACGTTCTTTGCCATAGTTGCAGTCATCGGAGTCTTGACAGCATTCATTACCGGTACCATGGGAATGGCTTCGAACGAACTGAAGCAAGTCTTGGCATTCTCTACACTTAGCCAATTAGGCTACATGATGCTCGCAATTGGAACTGCTGGAATGTTGACTCATTACGATGTCGCCTATCTTAGTAGCGTCCTGCATGTCGTAAGTCATGGCGCGTTCAAGG
The DNA here is from genome assembly GCA_016839275.1 of Candidatus Thorarchaeota archaeon. GTDB lineage: Archaea > Asgardarchaeota > Thorarchaeia > Thorarchaeales > Thorarchaeaceae > SMTZ1-45. The sequence goes on along the minus strand of JAEOUM010000097.1, from coordinate 4,762 downwards.
CATTGCTGTTTCTATCTGCTGGGGGAGTCATCCATGCAGTCCATACGAAGTACATGAGTAAGATGGGAGGTCTGAAGAAGTATATGCCAAAGACCTTTGCACTCATGTGGATCGGGGTGCTTGCACTTGCTGGTATACCTCCGTTCTCGGGCTTTTGGTCAAAAGACTCTATCATTGAGCATGTCTACACATTAGGTGTTGATGCGCCCATTGGAATATTCCTATTCATTCTTGCTGTCGCTGCTGCTGCATGCACAATCTTCTACAGCATTCGTCTTATGGGGATGGTCTTCTATGGTCCATCAGAATTTGACAAGTACGAACATGAAGAAGAGCCTGTGCATGGTCTTAATGACGAAGGGGAGGAGTCTGAAGAGTCTCATGATGAACATCACAATGTTCCATCAGATCCGGGTCCCGCAATGATGATCCCATTGTACATTCTTGCAGCCTTCACCATCATTGCCTTCATGATCTACCCAATTATTCAGAATATTGTCCTTCAAACAAGCAGAGACTGGTTTGAGATTCTAATTGAGGATATGGTGGCTGTGAAATTCGGACCAGAAGGTATTGTGCCATTCATAATTACTCTAGGCGCGCTTGCGCTTGGCGGAGTTCCCGCCTACTGGATGTACATAAAGAACGCTGGAAGTCGCTCTGGGTCCATTCCAGAGTTCGGAGTACGACGTAGGATCTACAACTTCTTGAAGCACCGATGGTACATCAATGAGTCGTATTACTGGTTTGTGAATAAGTTCCTCCGTTTCGCAGAGCTCTGGCGCGTGCGTGTGGACGATTCTATAATCGATGGAATTGACTTCAAATCCTCTAGTACTGCACAGACCCTCTCGCGTAAGATACGATGGTTTGATGACAATGTTGTTGATGGCTTTGCAGAAGGTATCTCTACACGGAGTGTTGAGGCTTCAGAGATAGGTCTCGAATCACAGACCGGTCGAATCAATGATTATGTTGGTGTCGTGATATTTGGTATTGGTCTTCTGATAATCATTGGTCTTCTTGCCGCGGGGGTGCTCTAAATGCAGCTAGACTTTGTTCTGAATCTACTCAACAGTCTTCCATTGAACATCCTTGTCCTCATGCTTGTGATACCATTGGGTGGCGCAGTCCTTGCATATCTCCTCGGAGATAAAGGAGCTCGAGTTATCACTCTAGTTATTACTACTCTGGAGTTAAGCCTCTCATTGCTCTTGATTCTAGGCACTCCATCAATAGGTACTGATCCTGGTGGTATGAGTCATACCTGGAGCTATGTCCTAGCTCGACTTGGAACGACGACAGATTCTCCTGTCTTCCAGATTATACTAGGTGTTGATGGAATCTCACTTGTCATGGTTCTGTTATCCAATCTAGTTGTGTGGATTGCAGCTATAGGATCAAATCATATCAAGAAATCAGGGAATGTCTACTACGCTCTATTCCTCCTATTACAAACAGGGCTTCTTGGAGTCTTTGTGTCTCTTGATCTTATTGGATTCTTCATATTCTGGGAACTTGTTCTCGTACCCATGTTCTTCATTATTGGCAAATGGGGGGAGGAAGGCAGTAGACATGCCTCTGTCAAGTTCTTCATTTACACACACCTCGGCTCTGCTGTGATGCTGGTTGGTTTCTTCTATCTGTATTTCATGTCAGCAAACTTCACTGTTGACCATGTGCCGACCTTCAGTATGATAGCACTACGTGACATTGGACTTGATCCAATAATTCAGATTGGATTTGCTCTTGCTATCTTCATGGGTGCTGGTGTGAAGCTACCAGTCTTTCCGCTTCATAACTGGCTTCCTTGGGCACATGTTAAAGCGCCTACGCCTGGTTCTGTGATACTTGCAGGCATACTGCTAAAGATGGGCGGATACGCATTTATTCGGCTTGGGCTCTGGATGGTCCCAGAGGCAATGGCTCGATTAGCCATTCCCTTTGCATTAGTTGCTGTCTTTACGTGTATCTATGCAGCATTCACTGCTATGGCTCAGACTGATATGAAAAGTCTTGTCGCGTATACGTCCATTAACCATATGGCATGGGTTTTATTGGGAGTCGCCGCCTATGCTGCTGGATACAACTCTACCGACCCTGCAATCCAAGCTGCCGCAAACTTAGCTATTCAAGGTTCGATATTCATGATGTTCTCACATGGCACGATAATCTCTGTCATGTTCATTGTTGCTGGTCAGCTCAAATATAGTGCTGGTACTCGTGAGATTCCAGATGTAAAGGGTCTCATGAACAAGGCACCTCGCCTTGCTGGAGTCATGATTATCGCATCACTTGCCGCTTTTGGTCTGCCAGGTTTTAGTGGTTTCATTGCAGAAGCACTTGTCATTTTCGGAGCCATTGTGATATATCCGTTATCTGCACTCATTGCCTTTGGAATCTTTCTAACAGTGGGATATATGCTTTGGATGTTGAATAGGATTGTATTTAGTGATCCTGATCCTGAGAAGGAGGTCTCTGAGGCTTCTTGGAGTGATTTAATTGCACCCATACTCATGCTAATACCAGTCATTCTACTTGGAATTTGGCCTGACCTGGTTCTTAGTATTGTACAACCAGTTGTTGAACTCATGCTAACAGGAGGAATCCCCTAATGCTGCAATTAGATATGATTGCTGAACTACTACGAAGCATATTCTCTCCCGTGAGAGATTTGATACTCACCTACATTCCGAATGAATGGATTATGTCACTCCCTGCCATCACTCTGGTAATCTTTGGATTATTGGCGCTGGTTGTTGGACTCAAGTATAACCCTCTTGGCGTGAGCTTCATTGGTGTTATCTTAGCCTCATTAGAGATGATTATCTTCGACCCTGGAACGATGTCTGGATACTCTTTTGGGAATCTGTTTCTGCGTGACGCCTTTAGCGACTTTTTCATCTACATCGTATTAATTGTGGCTTTCTTAGTCCTTATGTCATCAAGTCTTTGGGGCGGAGACAAAGGAACCTATAATTTTCTCCTCCTCGTTTCATTTGCAGGAGCTCTGTGGGTTATAATGGCAACTGACCTCGTTGCTCTATTTGTCGCCTGGGAGTTGATGTCTACCCCTACATACATTCTGGTCGCTTTAAGTCCCAGAAGGGAGGCAATAGATGGTGCAACAAAGTACTTCGTTATTGGACTCTTAGCCACAGTTCTTATGCTACTAGGTATTGCTTTGACCCTTGGTGTCACTGGAACTACGGACCTTCACGCAATCGGTTCGTACATTACAGGTATATGGACCACTCCCTCGGGAGGGGAGTCAGCAGCATATACCCTCCTTCTTGCAATGGTCTTGTTTGTGGTTTCCTTTGGCTTTAAGGTTGGTATCTTTCCAGGTTGGCAATGGGTACCTCACGCATATGCAAGTGCGGATGGAAGTGTGACTGCGTACTTAGCTGGTGGGTCGAAGAAGACCGGTGTAAGTGCTCTGATGAGAATCCTAATGATTGGCTTTTTCGCAGCGAAGACTGAATGGGCTCCTCTAATAGCTGGAGTTGCCATTCTGACTATGATTATTGGGAATGTACTTGCACTAGCTCAGAAGGACATCATGAAAATGCTTGCATATTCAAGTATTGCAATGATGGGATATCTCTTCATAGGCATCGCTGCTGGTAATGAAATTGGGATGGCTTCCGCAGTGTTCTTTGCATTTGCTCATGCAATCATGAAGACTGCTGCTTTCATCTTAATATGGGCGATGTCTCTCAAGCTCGCAAAACGCATAACCTATGATGATCTTACAGGACTCAGTAAGAGAGCTCCCGTGGCATCAGCGATGTTTGCAATCCTGATGCTTTCATTGGCTGGACTTCCGGTTGGTGTAGGATTCTGGTCAAAACTTGTGGTTTTCCAGAGTGCAATAATCGCGGACATGTGGTGGTTGGCATTGATTGGACTCCTGAACTCTGTCTTCTCACTTGGTTACTATCTCAGAGTCTTGAAGTACTCATATATGCTAGATCCTCTCGAAGATGAAAAATTACAATTACCACGTGCATCAATGGTTGCTGTGGGAATCTGCGTAGCCGCAACAATCTTACTGCTTGTTGTACCCAACATAATCCTGGATTATGCATTCCAAGCTGCAATGGTATTCTTCCCATAGAACAGATGTAAGCTAGTATGAGAGTAATATGGATTCATTAAACGTGAAACCGATTCATATCTCAGGAGCGCTTTTTCTCTCTAGCTAGCTCCTGCTTAATTGCCATCTCAGTGCATTTCTCAAAGAGTGCGTTGATGTTCATACCCGTGAGCGCAGATGTTTCAAGATAGAGGACGTTTAACCATCTCTGTAACATTTCTCCTGCCTCTGGCGGTACCAACCGATCGCTCCTATCGACCTTGTTAGCCACGAGTGCGACAATTGCATCTGGGCAAACACGATGGAAATTACTGTACCACTCGTTGATATTCAGGAAAGTTGTAGGCCTCGTAACGTCGTAAACCAGAAATGCCATTGAGGAGCCAACCATATACCTCTGTCTGAGGTCCTTGTAGGTCGGTTGTCCTGCTAGATCCCAGAGAACTATCTGCACTATGCTTGGGATTCCATTGACCTTGATGGTTACATTCTTGACTGCAATACTAGTGCCGATAGTAGCTTTGTATTGCTCGCCAAATCTGTTCTCCGTGTATCTCATAATACAACTGGTCTTTCCTACGGCTCCATCACCTAGCGCGACCATTTTGAGAACATATTCAGGCCCATCATCAACCAAGAATTTTCCATCCTATTCCTCTGTTC
>JAEOUM010000096.1 GCA_016839275.1 Candidatus Thorarchaeota archaeon | reverse complement strand
GACTTATGAGCATGTAGTGTGCTGCAAAGATATGAAGCAGTGTATGACCTCACTGAGACTTGGTCTCTCTTTCCAAGTTGCAGTTGAAAAGATAGATGTCGGTTTTGAATTCTCGCTTTCCAAATAAGTCATGTCTACTTAGGACATAGCCGCTTTTTGCAGGCAGATGAGGAATCTGGAATAAATCTTGATGACCACACATCTCCGGATTACCAATCCATGCAGTTGGGATTCCTCTCTGCACGATGTCGATACCAGCAGTTGAGAGATATGGTTCCCAACTCAGAACAATAAAGGAAGGACTATACTTGTCAATTGACACTAAAGCCTCGAGAGATTCAACCCATTTTGGATATGGAATATTATATCGTCCATCTTTTGCATCTGTTGCGATAATGTCTCTTTGGATGAGTGGCTGAAGAAATTCAGTGAGCCTGCCATCTCCACACATAACTTCCAAGACTGGACCCGGATTCCCTCGACTTTCCATAGATGTGTTAATTATCGCGGCGAGTTCCTCAACGAATTCACTAGTATAGATTTGAAAGAACCATCTCCCAGATTGATTGAATCCATTGCAGTACTTCTTAATGTCCGAGTCTGCCTCTAACTGCTCTAGGAATGCAAGAGCATCACTATAGGAAAGCAGCACCTCATGGATGTCCATGTCATGGTCATATTGGTGGCGTTTCATGAGCCATTCCACCGATTCATATGCTCCGTTGGCTGTAAAGAGTTAACTCAAAATCCTTTCTAGTGATATAGGTGTGATATCCCTATATCGGTCAATTTTATTTGACCATAGCTCTAATAAGCATCATCAGTCATCCAAATCTAAGAGTGTGAAAAAGGATGGATTGCGTTCTCGTATATTAACAGACACTCCTTTTGCGAGTCCTTTATAGAGGACATCATCTTGAACACTCCAAGTCCTTTAGTAATCAAGAGAGGTCACTGTACATGAGTGAATTCACAAAAATAGAGAAGAAATGGCAAAAGCGCTGGGCAAAAGACAAAATCTTTGAGGCTGATCCTGTACCCAAGCGAAAGAAGTTCTTCTTAACTGTCCCCTATCCCTATGTGAACGGTGCCCTGCACATAGGTCATGGCAGGACATATACCATAGGGGATTTGATTGCTCGGTATAAACGCATGCAGGGCTATAATGTAATGTTCCCCATGGCATCTCACATGACCGGGACTCCTGTTCAAGGCATGGTCGATCGAGTGCTGGCTGGGGACTCTGAAGCAATTGAGATGTACAAGCGGGATTTACGGCTCTATTTTGATACCGAAGAAGAAGTGAATATCCAATTAACTAAGTTTAAGGATGCTGCAACAACAGCAGCTTTCTTCGCCAAGGTAATTTCTCAGGACTTTGATGCTCTAGGTTACAGCATCGATTGGCGAAGACGTTTTACAACGGGTGACGCAACCTACAACAAGTTCATCGAGTGGCAATATCAGAAGTTCATGGAACGTGGCTATGTCAAGCAGGGGAATTACCCGCTATTATACTGCCCCAAGGATGGAAATCCGGTCGGTGAAGACGACCTACTAGAGGGTGCTTCTGCTAAAATCAAGGAATTTGCTGCGATAAAATGGCCCTTTGAGGATGGTTTCTTAGTCGCAGCAACTCTGCGTCCAGAAACTATCTTTGGCGTTACAAACATGTGGATACATCCAAAGGCAAAGTATGTCTGGGCTCTGGTCGATGGTGAGAAATGGATTATCTCAAAGATCGCCGCAGAGAAATTGAAACTGCAGGCTAAGGAAATTAAGATACTAGAAACGTTCCCCGGAGCTCAAATAATCGGGAAGAAATTCAAAGCAATTCATGATGATCATGAGATTCCGATTCTCCCTGCTGAGTTTGTCGACCCGAATAACGCAACCGGTGTTGTATACTCAGTTCCTGGCCACGCTCCATTCGATTATATTGCACTGCGTGACTTATGGGAGCACCCGTCGAATCTGGCTCAATATGGTATCTCCGCAGAGGATGTCCGTGATATTCAGATCATTGGTATGATTGACATGAAGGGGTACAGTGAGTTCCCTGCTAAGGATGCAGTTGAGAAACGGGACATCAAATCTCAGAACGAGAGTGAGAAACTGGAGGACGCCACTCAGGAGATCTACAAGGCTGAATTCTATGATGGTGTTATGCGAGACAACTGTGCTCAGTTCTCAGGTCGAATGATTAAGGATGTAAAGGATGATGTTGTCGCTTGGATGAAGACCATCAACAGAGTCGATGTGATTTATGAGCCTGACCTAAGACCTGTGATCTGTCGATGTGGAACAAGTGTTCAGGTTGGTGTATTTGCAGGGCAATGGTTTCTAGACTATCAGAGTCCTGGCTGGAAAGAAACAGCAAGGAAAGCCCTCAAGAACATGGGTATTGTTCCGGAGATATTCAGGAATCTATTTGAGGCCACATTTGACTGGCTGACTCAGAGACCCTGTGCCCGACGAAGAGGGATTGGCACACGACTACCCTTCGATTCAGATTGGATTATTGAGTCTCTCTCCGACTCCACCATCTATATGGCCTTCTATACAATTGCCCATCATATCAGGAGCAATAAACTAAAACCAACACAATTGACCTACGAGTTCTTCGAATACGTGTTCTTGGGAAAGGGCACTCCTGCTAAGGTGAGTAAGGTAACTAGCATCGATGCGGACTTGATAAAGAAAATGCAAGATGAGTTCATGTACTGGTATCCCAACGACCAACGCCATACCGCACCTTCTCATATCTCAAACCATCTGAGCTTCGCAATCTTTCATCATGTGGCTATCTTCCCTGAGAAACACTGGCTGAAGCTAATCAGCCTGAGTGAACACATGAATATGGAGAGCAAGAAGATGAGCAAGAGCAAGGGGAATGTAATTCCTCTGGTCGAGATACCTGAGAAATATGGCGCGGATGTCTTCAGAATCTATGTCGTATCTGCCGCTGAGCCTGGCACATTGATGGACTGGCGTGAGCGCGATGTCCCAACCATGAAGAACAGGATGCGGCAATTCATTGATATTACAACAAAATATGCAACAAAGTCGCCACGGGTATACACAAAGAAAGAGAATCCAACCATCGCTACGAGATGGATGCTCTCTCGCGTAAACTCCTTGGTCTCTATCTGCACTAATATGATAGATACTTTCAAGCTCAGGGAGTATGCTATTCATGCCTCCTCTGAAATGATTCGTGCTATCAATCATTATCTGAACCGTGAGGGCGTTCCAAAAGAAGAAAGAGAAGGCACCATGGCATATGTCTGTGATATCTGGGTTCGTCTATTGGCACCCATAACACCGCACACCTGTGAGGAATTATGGTCAAAGATGGGCCATGAAGACTATGTTTCCTTGAGTCGTTGGCCAGTTGCTGACAAGAAGTTGATCGACAAGAATGTTGAGATGGCTCAACAGGTCGTCGAGTCGACAATCCGAGACATCCGGGAGATTTCAAGACTGCTTAAGGGCAAGAAGGCAAAGAGAGTCTACGTCTATGTGGCTCCTGAATGGATGTTCAAGGCGATGAATAGCATTCGTGATGCAAATGTACCCACAATTGTTGGGGACATCATGAAGCACTTGATGACGGATGAGGAATTTCGAAAACATGGTAAGGAAATCAAGAGTATTGTAGATCGCATCTCTAAAGAGAATGGCCTCTGGGATCACTCTGTAAGTGCAAAAGAGGAGATGGCTGCTTTGATAGACTCTTCGGGTCACATGGGAAAGGAGCTTAACTTGGAAGTCGTTGTGCAAGACTCAGGCCAGCCAAACTATGATCCCCAAAACAAGTCTCGATTTGCGTTACCCGGTCGAGTGTCCCTGTACTTGGAATAGAAGATCAGCTATTAACTGTCAATATTCCTCTCGTTTCGCCACACATAGAGAGAGAATAAACAGATATCCGACAATAGCGAAGTATATCGCCCACTCAAGTGTCACGACCATGTTGAATGCTGGGCGTGTGGCAAGGTCTGTTATTCCCTCCCAAGGTCCGTATAGAAAGAGTGCAAAGATTGCTGTATTAATAAATCCTCCAAGTGCGAGTATCTTTGGGACTCTGGCTTCCTTCTGAGCGAGGATGCCCAACGCCCAGAGAAGTGTCATGACAAGTCCGCTGAGAAAGAACGAGACTGCTGCCACGCCATGCTCTGCCCTAAAATTCATTGGGAATATGCCCACTAAATAGATGGCACACGCAGAGAACACTCCAACTAGTCCTGCCAATTTACTGATTATGTTATTCAGGTACAGTCCAAACCCTATCATAAATGGGATAAAGAAGATACCTGCTAGCATCATCCCGAGGTTGAACATCATGGCAAGTTGAGAGACCCCCAGTTCACCTAGTTCAGATACATAGTGATTGAACATAGAAAATGGTTCACCATATGTTCCGACATAGAAGAGCTGTGGTGTAAGGATGAACACTAGACCAATAATAGAGCCAATAATCCCCCAGATGGGAAAGTGCTCCTTATTCACAAATTTTCTACACTCTTCGGCTAGTCCCATAGATCCCACTCAGAAGAGCACCGGTCAAACCACCACATAGGTCTATCGAAACTAGTTGGAGTTACTTAAGCTCGGTAATCTCACCAGGATGTGGCTATTATACAATATTACTTTATATTATAAAGTTTTGGAAAATTATTTCGAAACAACTATGTTCTGGAAGTTGTGAGAATAATGCAAGGCGTAGATTCTCCTTTGATTACAGTCTTCGTTATCGCGTTTTTAACGCTGTATGGAACTTTAACTTGGGGACTTTTTCGATATTCGAAAAAATCGAGCTATCGATTCTGGGCCTTTGGTTGGGTCATTTATTCAATAGGGGGGATACAATCTGCGCTCTCACCCCAGAATCTTGTTCCTTTTGATGTACTTGGATTGACATGTTTCTATGTTGGTTCTACATTGATATTAGATGGAACCCGAAGTGCCGAATTGACACAACATCGAGTTGTCCTCTATTTTACAGGAGTGCTAATAATTCTCTTAGCAACTCTCACTAGTATCGCATTAAGTTTACCTTATTACTTAATTTTCGGTGTTTTGGGTCTGCAGATTGCATATGTATGCCTACTCTCTGCAAGAACAGTCTATGGATCCAAGGGTATTAATGATATGCCAAGAGCTTGGTTGATACTCGGTCTACTTATTTGGGCTGCCTCGTGGTTGATATATCCATTAGTGATCGTGTTACCATCATCTTACTATGACTTTGTTGTTGCTCTTCAAGCTGCAGGAGTCATAGTAGCTGGAGCTTCCATGTTGACTTTCTTCATGATGAATGTCACATATAGTCTTGAGCAGCAGTACCAGATTTCACAAATAATGTCTAGCCTCATCCAGCATGATATCAGAAACTACATTCAAGTATCGAGGAGCACGCTTGAATTGATTCAAGGTAGTTCTCCTGTTGAGAAGCAATATATTGAACTAGCATCAGAAACATTGGAAGACGCGAGTCTTTTCATTAATGAGATGTGCGACCTTACTAGTGCACTAGCCCGTATGAATGATAATTATGAACTAGCGTCTCTTTCTTCGATTGTTGCTCATGCAGTGAAACGCGTGCAGAAGGAGTATTCTCTTGAATACAATCAGATTGAAATCAGCATTTCAGAGAGTACAATGATTAGGATGTGCCCGTTAATCAAAGAGATCGTTTGGAATATCTTTGATAATGCATTTAAGCATGGCTCGAAAGTGCTCTATGTGAAAGAATGCTCGGGGACTGAATCCGAGGTAATCCTAGAGATAAGTGACCGAGGCGGGGGGCTTCCTACAGATATCAAAGATTTCTTGAACTCACCAGACTCATTATCCCGACCAGTAGCTCCTGGTTTCGGCCTCGGAATTATTCTCATTCATGGACTGTCGATTATATGTGGCGCTGATTATCATGTGGAGGATGTTATTGAGGATTCCAAAGTGCTAGGAACTAAGTATACAATTATATTCGCCACAAAATAGTGAATCACTTAATCATTGGATCTGGTAGTTTAAGGTTCTCGTGTGCCTTGTCTTCGAATATCTGCTTGGCTGCAACCATGAGGCTCTTCTCAATTCCCGCTATGTTATTGTTTGTTGCGACGACCATGTTTGCCTTTGTTATGATGCCTCTCTCGTCAGTCCAATAATGATGAATTAGCGTTCCTCTCGGAGCCTCCACACATCCAACACCATCTCCCTTCTTTGGTTGGACATCTGAGAGTTTCGTGTCCTTGCTCACTATCTGTGGGTCCTTTAAGAGGTCTTCAATCTCTTCGATTGCCTGGACAAGTTCAATGATTCTCGCCCAGTGATATGCAAAGGTTGCATGAATAGGTCTACCGAGAGCATCCCTCATCTCTTGGAGTGCTTCCTGAGCAATTGGAGTGGCCATCTTATCTGCTACATTTAAGCGAGCAAGTGTATTGGCCCGCCAGATGCCCGCAGGGTATCCTGCTGGACGATAGTAGATGTGGGTGGCATAGCTGTGTTTGGGAACATATTCTCCGTAGTATTTTTGATAATCCTTAGGTCTAAAGTCTGCAACAACCTTGCCCTCAGGATCCATAACTCTCAAGTTGCCATCGAAGATCTCTAGATTTCCCTTATTGTGCATTCCAAGATAGTACGTTGGGGTCACTGCTAGTTTCGTGATGGGATCCCAGTAGTCTTGTACAACTCTCTTGGCAAGGGTAACGGTTTCGAGTGTCTGTTTCTTTACATTCTCAACACGTTTGAGGAACAGGTCTCGTTTCTCTTCAGAGAATGGATTCAGCATACCTCCTGGTGTAGAGGTGACTGGATGGATTGCCTTTCCCCCCACTGCTGCTGCAAGGTCTTGACCGAACTGCATCATCTCTAAGGCCATCTTCCCCACATCAGGCATTGCTTTGATAATAGCGACGACGTTGCGTAGTGCCGGGTCGCCTAAGGGTCCTGCAAGAAAGTCTGGCGCTGCAAGTGCGAAGAAATGGAGTGCATGACTACTAAACTGCTTGGCATTGATCAGGAGACGTCTCAGTCTTATAGCGGCTGGCGGTGGGGTGATATCCCACGCTGCCTCGACTGCCTTTGTGGCAGCAAGGTGATGTGGCTCAGGACAGATGCCACAGATTCTTGGTGCGATACGTGGAGCTTCTTCTGCGAACCGTCCCTCTAGGAACTTTTCGAAGAATCGTGTAGAGGAAACATTGAACTGAACATCCTTGACTTTTCCAGTCTTTGTGAGCTTTATAGTTAACTCGCCATGGCCTTCCAGTCTGGTCACTGGGGCAATCTTGATAGTCCTATCAGCATCTGTCATTTCTTCTTTCTACTCCTCTGTTTTCCGCGTATCCTTGAGAGATAGGACGATGCATAGTCTGTGAAATAGAAAGACCCGATTGGGTCTGGGAACGCTCTCTCAAGCTCTTCAGGAGTCATATCCGCAATAGCTCCTAAGGCAGAGATGATTTTAGCACCATGGTCTTTGATATTAGGTGGCGGACCAAAACAGCCCTTGCAAGGTGTATTCACTGTTGGGCATTGCGCACCACAGAGTCCGATTGTTGCAAATCCGAGACAGAGATAGCCCTGGTCGAGAAGGCATTTGTTGGGATCGATGTGACCTTCATGTGTCCGGAAGAACTTCTTGATTTTCTTTTCTTTCCTCTCCTTTGGGCACTGGTCACATACTGTCTTATCCGGAAGGTCATATGGCTTACCAGAAATGAGCGCGGTCAATGCCTCTGCTGTATTCTCACTGGTAGGAGGACAGCCTGGTAATATCACTTCAAAATCAACAATATCTGGATTTGGTGTCACATGCTCAGTAAAGCCTGGAAGGTTCTCCTCTGGAATCCTTCCCTCCGTGATAGTATCTGCTTTGAGGAATTTCCTCTCCAATAGATCATTTAGCTCCCACTGATTTCCTAGTCCTTGAACTCCGCCATATGCTGAGCACGAACCCCAAGCAACAAGGAGTTTGCTCTTTTGACGCATTAACCTGAGAAGGTGCAAATCTTCCTTTGTTCGACAGCTACCCTCAACAAAACCGAAGTGGATTGAGTGGTTGGGTATGGCTTCGAGGTCTGCCATTTTATAATCTACCACTGCTGGCCAATAAACGATATCTAGTGCAGGTAGTACGTCAAGGAGCTTAAGGTGTAGGTCTACAAGGGACTGGTCACATCCCCAACATGAACTGAGCTGTGCGAGCGCAATTCGCTTAACCATGTTCAGATTCTCCTCCCGACAGGATTTGGTCCAAGTTTTTTGATGCGCTCAACCATGTTTGTGATACCCTCTGCAAAGACTTCTCCCTCTGCGGCAGATGCCCACTGAAGATGTACCCTCTCAGGTTCAAGTCCGGCCTCTTCAAGTAGTCTCTTTAGAAGTGCAAATCGAGATTTCATCTTCAGGTTTCCACTGGTGTAGTGGCAATCACCTGGATGGCATCCTGATACTAAGACCCCATCAGCACCCTGATAGAGTGCATCCAGTATGAAGGAAATGTCAATCCTCCCAGTGCAATTGACCCTAATGATTCGGACATTCGGAGGCATCTGCATCCTACTTGTACCAGCCAAGTCCGCGCCGGCATATGAGCACCAGTTACAGCAAAATGCCATGATTCTTGGCTCAAACGTTGATTTCTTGTCTTTCCTCACGGCTTTTCCAGGCGCAGTGGTCTTGGGAGTTATCATGGTCAGACATGGACCTCCATGGAATATCTCGGGGGTGAAAATTTCACTGCTATTAAGCTTCCTGAATCAACAACTATCTCAATCCTGAATCGAAGAGAATTGAAATGAAGTGCACATAGTTTAAGAATGCCCCAAGGGGAAAGTTATATCAAACAAGAATGCGAACGTAGTTTAGAAGAAATGGTGGGATGATATTGATAATAGCATTCATCATGGCTAAGATAGAATCTACAAAGTCCCGTAGTATCTTAGATATGATCCGGAAACTGGATGAAGTAGAAGAGGCTCACTTAATCTACGGAGCGTATGACCTACTTATCAAGTGTGTATTCAAGACACCCGAAGCACTCAGTTCCTTTGTCGTCAATGAACTCCGCAGAGTGGATGGAATAAAGGATACAGTCACAAACGTGTGCGCCTCATGCGACTGAGATTGGCGTTTGAGTGTGTCATCTATCCCTATCAAGCCCTAATCTTTCAAGAGTTTCTTTCAAAGGTAGGCCAGTTATCTGATCCCACCCACGCACAGAGTAGTATTCATCGAGCATCTGGTCAAGTTCTACTACTTCTCCAGCTGATGGACCGATGGGCGCCTTTACCTTGGTTAAACGATCAGGCAAGCAATCATCCTTTCGAGTTATACCGAATCGTGCATTGAATAATCGATTTAGATTGACGATACGCTCACCAATCTCTTGCAGGTCTGCACCTGTCAAGTCTAGTCCATTATGAACTCTAAGCGCAAGCGCCACATCATCATAGTAGAACTCTGGGGGTATCTGCGTACCATATTTGCAGAGCCCAACGCTCTCTACCATGACCATAAAATCCTCGCACTCCTTTACCATAATTCCCTTGTACTTCGGATTCAGTCT
>JAEOUM010000095.1 GCA_016839275.1 Candidatus Thorarchaeota archaeon | reverse complement strand
TTTATGTGCGCATTTGCTATCACGGATCCTGATGTGAAGCCAAAGGATGGGATGTCTGCTTTCATTGTTGACACTAAGACCGACGGTTTTAGTGTAGTTCAGGACCACGATTTGCTCGGAATGAAATCTGCCCGTGTGTCCTGGTTGAAGCTCGAAGATGTTCGAGTTCCTAATGACATGCTCCTTGGTGATCCTGGAATGGGTTTTCATATTCTAATGGATGAATTGGACTCTGAAAGGACAGTAATCGCTGGTGAAGCTATTGGTTATGGTAGAACTCCATACGAGATTGCTGTCAAGTATTCTACTGAACGCCATCAATTTGGTAGACCAATCAGCGCATTTGAAGGAGTGAGTTTTAAGGTTGCAGACATGGCCATGAAACTCGAAGCCGGTCGTGCACTCACCCTTACAGCTGCAAGAATGTATGATCGTGGTGAGAACATCACAAAGGCTGCATCGATTGCAAAACTCTACACTACTGAAGCGGCCATACAGATTACTAATGACGCGCTCCAAATACTAGGTGGAATGGGTTACACTACAGACTATCCAGTTGAACGGTTCTTGAGAGATGCACGTCTCATGACAATTGGCGGTGGAACTGCAGAAATCCTCCGGTTCCTTATCCAGCGCGAGGTATACAAAGAGTTCTTCCCAAAATAGAAGAGGAACTCTTTCCTTTTTATTCCCTTGATGATTTGAAAAACTATTTCTTGAGCTGTTACAATGGGCAATTCTATCCTATTGATTAGGCGGAGAAAAAGAAAATGGCTGCACTCGAATATCTACTGGTCTATACCGAATCAGGATTGCCCATTTACAGTAAATGTTTTGGCATATTCTGTAAGACCGCCTTCAAGAATCCTGAGTTGCTTTCAGGATTTTTGTCAGCAATCCAGACTTTGCCGCTAACCATTTCATCAGATTTGAGTTTGGAGTCTGTCAAGATGGGACACACTGAAATGCGCTTCTCGAGGACAACCCCTTCCGGTCACTCTATTGTAGTCGGGCTAGGTGAGGACTCCCCAGAAACTGCAAACATTATATTTGATTCAGTGTCCGCTATTCTCGAAAGCGAGCCATTTGTAGATGCAGATTGGTCTGTCATTACCTCAGATATAATGCAATCATTTGAAACCAAGTTGCTGCAATCAACCCTTGTTGATGCTCTACACGATCATGGCGGATTTGAAGATCAATGCCCACTCGGAGACAAGTGCCCAATCTATACCAATGCATTGCAATACAGAACCCGACGTGGCAAGATTTGGGATATGGTAAAGGCGAAGTATGCCTCAATGAAAGCCAAGATGAGTGTGGGTACCCAGATGAATGAGTAAAAAAGGAGAATGAAGGAGGGAAATCCCTCCTTCCACTAGTTCTTGACTATAGCGATTATTCGGTAGACATCTCCTACCTGGAGAATCGTTGCGGTGAAATTATCATCCACGTCAAGAAAGAGGAGTGTGTACCAGTCTGTTGTATTCATCCAAGCTTGCGCACCCTCAAGGAACTCATAAGTCGCATTGTTCGTTTGTAGTAGAACATGCTGTTGACCATTCTGGACAAAAGAGGTCTTTGCGGTAACATTGGCTGTAATGATGAAGCTATCAGATGGTTCCTCTTCAATTACTCCCCCAAAGAGAGCCAAATAATCACTTCTGACCTCGTAAACAAGATCCTCACCTGATGTGGTTCCTCCCAAGGGCAACCACACGAATCGGTCGATATTTGAGGCATCGACAAGGCCAAGCGCATGGAGTCTCATATTGGACGAAATATATTCTCCAAGGTCCTCATCATAATAGGCATCCGCCCAATAGATTGGAGTGTACCATGTCCATTTCGTGAGTGTGGAATTAATAGTGACGGGATAGAGCAATGGCATTGCTCCATAGTAGTATCCGCTTGCTGGTTGTCCTATGTCGCCGACGACATTAGCTACAGCTGCTTCGCCACTCACATAACCCATTCCGCTCAGATCATGATAGTATACCTCGTTTTGTGTTGCACGGAACACTCCTGCAAGCGTACTTGGTGAATTTACCGGATGTACAGCAATGAAGGCTTCAATTCGACCAGTATCTGGATTCAAGATATATCTTGTATCTTCAGTGATCTCAAGCCTGTCGTTTGATGGAGGAATAATCCACAAGAGCCCTCCAGCAAAGAGGTCGAATCCACTTCCCCTTCTGAAACTACCCCAGCGAGTTATTTGTCTCTCTAGCCATTCCTCTGCATAAGCTTGCGTGATCCAAGAAGGTGTGTCTGCAATTGTATCATAGGCAAACACTGTTCCGTTCTCTGCATAAACAATTGGACCGATTGCAGCTTCAACGAAATCAAAACCAAGCGGTGTACGGGTCTGAACATAGACTAGGTTGCCAGATGGGTCCCATGTTGGATATGCATATTCATACATTGATGTGATGTCATTCAAGTAATTCCCGAACTGAATGTTCTTGTCCCAGAATAGACCCTCTCCAACAGGAATAGTTGTCGAAGTGATGGCATGAGGTTCGACTGTCTGTGGGTCATTCGCATCTACAACGATGAATCCCTTGACATAGTTCTCAGCAAGCACATTCGTCGATACTATCGTACACACCCAGACCAAAGTTCCGTTTCTAAGTGTGATATGTGCTGCTGCGACAAGGTTGTTTGAGCCAAAAGGTGATAGGTGTTGGCTCGCTACATATTTTGCATATTCTTCTGTGACAAGTCGGACCATCCTATCAGGTATTGGATTCATGAAGAGAGGTTCATCGGTTTCTGTGATCATAGCATCAAAGTACTCTGCATTTGCAACGCCTGAGGTCCAACTAATAATCCCTCCATACGTTGGTACGATTATTAGTATGATTAGACCAATACATGCAAAGGGAATTCTGATACCCTGCAACATATCCTCGATTTGACCCCCGGGGCGAAATCCGCTTGTGATCATCATAAGCGCTCCTAGACTCATTATTAGTCCAAGAATAGCCCAAGGCAGTGCGGCACCAACAAGAAGACATATGATTACCCAGGCGACAGTTCCCCATACAAGACGCATGGGCAGCCATTTGATTAGCCTGCTCGGTATCCTGTACTGCCTAGCAAATGGTATCGGAATTGCATGTGCGATGATTGAAATTAATAGAAATATTAGAGCATTCATCAGATTACCTCATAGATGATGACGTCGAGTGCAACAGTTTATTGATGCCTTTTAGCGTTTTCCAACTGTCTTTCTATACCACTGCACTGCGCCTCCTGCACTCAGGAGGTTCAGGATTCTCCCCGTCAATGGTTTGCCATGGATGACATCTCCACTACGTCGTATTGTGATAGTCCCCTCAACCAAATTCACGGAAACCGTATCTCCATCCTTCACTAGCTTGGCTGCATTGTGTGCAATGAGAAGTGGAAGACCAACGTTGAAACCATTTCGGTAGAATATTCTTGCGAAGGACTCTGCAATTACACAACCGACACCTGACTCAAGAAGGACCTTGGGTGCCTCTTCGCGTGATGACCCTCCTCCAAAGTTGCGGCCTGCAATTACAATGTCATTTTTCTTGACCTTGGATGCAAAGAGCGGACGAGGGATTTCGAATGTGTGTTTGGCCATCTCAGAATAGTCAAGGATTGTAAGGTATTGACCTTGAATGATCTGATCCGTATCAATATCACTCCCAAACACCCACGCCCTCCCTGAAATGTTAGTGAAATTTCTTGTCACGTGCTATGCCCTCCTCGGATCTGTTATCGCTCCTTCTAGAGCACTTGCTGCGACTGTAGCGGGAGATGCCAGATAGATTGAGGAGTCTTTGTGCCCCATTCTTCCTCGAAAATTTCTATTCGTGCTAGAGATGCACACCTCTCCTGCTCCCAAGACCCCAAGATGTCCTCCAACACACGCTCCACAAGTCGAGTTTGTAACAATCGCTCCCGCATCCATGAAGATTTCCACTAGCCCCTCATGTAACGCATGAATGTATGTTTCTTTACTAGCAGGTGTGATGATGAGCCGCACTCCCTTTCTGATTTTCTTACCCTTGAGTATCTTTGCTGCAATCTCAAGATCGTCTATTCTTCCATTTGTACAAGAACCAATGAATGCTTGATCAATGGGTACACCACTCACCTCGGTTACTGGTTGCCCGTTCGTAGGGTTATCAGGTGTTGCAACCATTGGACCGAGAGGGTCCTTGTCCAAATCATAGGTCAATCTCTTGACATACACTGCATCATCATCAGGTTTGGTAGGAGTCCACTTACGTGACGGCGCCACATCTTTCATCCATGATTCTACAAAGTGGTTCACCATCATCGGTGAACATTTCGCTCCGGCCTCAACTGTCATGTTACACATTGTCATTCGTGGACCAACGTCCATATTGTCAATAGTGGTTCCTTGAAACTCAATTGATTTGTAGTTGGCTCCATCAGGTCCAAGGTCCTTGAGAATGCGTAGGATGAGGTCTTTACTCATAACCATCTTTGACAGTTTTCCATTTACCTCTATTCTGATTGTTTCCGGAACCATGAACCAAGACATACCTGTAGCAAGAATGAGTGCCGAGTCAGTTGCTGCTAAGCCTGTAGAGAATGCATTGAATGCGCCATAGGTTGTTGAATGAGAGTCACTTCCAATGATTAGATCTCCGGGTGCTACAAGGCCTCTCTCAGGGAGTATCTGATGTGATATTCCACAATCAACATCACAGAAATTGCTGATACCCTGTTCACGTACGAAGTTACGATTACGTCGATGAATCTCTGCGCTATTGATGTCAGATGCTGGCGCCCAATGGTCGTTAACAACAATAATCCTATTGGGATCCCAAACATGTTTGAAGTCCATCTCTTTGAGAATTGGGATTATTCTGGAGCCAAGAACTTCATGCACCATTAGTAAATCGATGTGTGCTTCAATAACATCACCAGCAACTGCTTTTCCATCGTCTGTATGACTTGCGAGGAGTTTTTCAGCTAGAGTCATGCCCATGTACTTCACCTCGTAATCTGAATTCTCTTGAGTCCTTTAATAATAGCCGAGGTCACATCTTCTGTAGAGCTTGGACTTATGGCACTCCATGGCCCCACACACAAGTCTTGAGTTCGTATTTTGCCCTCTTTAAGTATCTCGGAAACTGATGCTTTGACTAATTCGCCAGCGCTTTTTACCTTCTTGTCTCGATGCTCCAATCCAAGCCATTCTAGTAGCATACTCAAAGATAGAATCGCAGCGATTGGATTTGCACTATTAGATCCATAGTATTTTGGCGCTGAACCATGAACTGGTTCAAAGACTCCATGCTTGATTCCGATATTCCCTGCAGGAGCGACGCCAAGACCGCCCTGGACGGCTGCTCCTAGGTCTGTGATTATGTCGCCAAATTCATTGGGTGCAACGACAACATTGTAATACTCGGGCTTTCTGAGACACCACTGTGTCCATGCATCCACATATGCATAGTCCTTCTCAATCCCAGGATACTCTATGGCAATCTCATTGAATATACTTCTAAAGAGCTGGCAACCAGCAAGTAAGTTGCTCTTGTCTACACAGGTAACTCTCTTCTGTCCATCTCCCGGGGCTCCGTGACCGTTCGCGGCAAGTTGGAATGCATAGCGTATCACCCTCTCAGAACCCTTTCTTGTTATGACTCGGGTATCAATTGCTAATTCTGCCTTATCTCCTCTCTTCAGAGTTCCTCGTGTTGGTGAATAGAGTCCTTCTGTGTTTTCTCGGATAATTGTCATATCAATATCATCTGGTCTCTTATCACTCAGTGGCGTCCAGACTCCTTCGTAGAGCTTGACTGGTCTTACATTGGCATAGAGATCCAGTTCCATCCTCAGTCCTATCACTATGCTATATCCTGCGAGATTTCCATCCGGAAGTTTCACACTACTCCCATCTTTCTTGACTGCGCCGATTGCCCCAAGGAGAACAGCATCTGCTTCTCTTTTCGTGAATTCTTCTGCCTCTATTGACCATTCTCTCCCCTCTCTAAGATAAAACTCTCCGCCACATTCGAATTCGTGAAGCTCCGTTTGGAAACCTCCAACTAGTTCCTCTACAGCCCGAAGTACACTGACTGCCTGAGGTACTACTTCACGACCGATTCCATCACCGGGAAGGATCGATATCTTGTAGGTCCGAGACATTTCAACTCACCTAATAGCTTCCTAACCAACCAAGATTCTTACCAGTATCATCTAAAATGTCTACTCTTGTATCTATCCTTTCTCCATCTGCATATCTAATGAAGCATCGGATAGTGAAAGATCTACTACATTTCATACATTCAACTAACCAATCTTCGACAACCTCTTCAACACCCTCTCCCTTCAGAAATTCTTTATCCTTGCTGAATTTGAGTAGACGAAGCTCCTTCCCATCACATTCGTACGTGCACTCTTTTAGAGGAATGCCTTCCATACCCCTTCGACCTAGGGCAACGAACACCTGGTCGGGCAGCTCGTCAAGTGATGGCTCATCTTTCATGTGCAAACACCACGAGGTGTTTGTTACCATTACGAATAAATGAGTTGGTTGGACCTATGATATCATGCGATTGGTCACATACTCACGAATGGGCGTGCCTTCCATTGGTGTACACTTAGAATCTGGGATTCTTGATATTCCCGATGCTGCGTCATACTTCGGCAGAAAATATCATGTTCATGGACAAAGTTTCCCAACGACCATGCTAGACCTCTTGAATTGGGAATCTGGCATCGAAGTTGTACACCAGATTGTTGAACGACATACGCAAACTCCCTCTGGAGAACGCCTTCTTACTCGAAACTTAAATTCTGTGAAATTGGAAGCTCCAATCCCACGACCCGGGAAGATAATTGCTATCGGACGTAACTATCTAGAACATATCAAAGAGACTGGAGTTGCAGTTCCTGAGTTCCCAGTGGTCTTTGCCAAGTTTCCATCGTGTGTAATTGGCCCTGATGATCCTATACAGATACCAAAGATATCAAAGCAGATAGACTGGGAGGTAGAACTTGCGGTTGTTATTGGTAGAATATGCAAAGATGTCACGGAGGACCAATCACTAGATTATATCGCTGGGTACACGATCATCAACGACGTGAGTGCCAGAGACCTTCAACACATTGACGGTCAGTATACACGCTCAAAGTCTTTGGACAGCTTCTGTCCAATGGGACCTTGCCTCGTGACAAGAGATGAATTAGGCGATGGATCCGGACTTAAATTGACAACGAAAATCAATGGTGTTATTAAACAGGATTCGACGACGTCACAGATGATGGTCCGCGTTCCTAAGATTATTGCTCAACTCTCAAGATCATTCACCCTTGAGCCAGGTGATGTGATTGCAACTGGAACTCCCTCCGGAGTTGGATTTGCGAGAAACCCTCCTGAGTTTCTCAAGCCCGGAGATGAAGTGGAGCAGTTCATAGACAAGATTGGAGTTTTACGTAATCCTGTGATTGCGTGCAAATAGCTAGCGCTAATGATTTTTTTTTGAGAATGATAAGGTACCCACCTTCATCTGTACCTTTCTGCCTGATCTGTTGCATACTGTGCTTCTTCATACTCGAATAGGGTCTTGTGGGCTCGTGACAGCATCTCCCAAGCTTCTACATCCTTTGGCTTCATTCTTAGGTATGCATTGATGTATTTCTTGACGTTCTCCCAATCCCCAAGCTTCTCATAGCAGCAGGCGGCATAATATACACCTCGTTTATGATCCATCTTTGGACCTGCAAGTTCTGTAAAGATGAGAAGCGCATTCTCCCACTCTTCATTTTCAAAATGCGCCATACCCTCATCGTATCTTATCTCCATCTCACTGTAGTTGACAATTCTTGATGCATAGGTTCCTTGCATAATTACGCCCGCACAGCATATGACTATTGTAGATAGAAGGATAGTCATACCC
>JAEOUM010000020.1 GCA_016839275.1 Candidatus Thorarchaeota archaeon | reverse complement strand
GCTGAAATATGGCGAAGGGAAACATGAAAGCAGGGATTGCACTTAGTACTGCAGTTGGATCGACCACAAAGTCAGTTGAAATTGCGCCAAGAAGAACTAAGACAGCATTCCCCACAAGTGGTCCTACGGCAAACAAGAAATATGACATGATGTCGAGAAACCGGTATCGTTCAGTTTCTTTACTGTTTTTCTGCTCCGCATCAGAATCTATCTCACTCATAGCAGTCATAGCCATCCGAAACTCATCATTAACCATAGTTAAACTCTTAGGTTGAGCAGTTCGAATACAAAACTAACGATGCATTAAAGCAGGAGAGTAATGACATCGAAATAAACTCTTGAAAGGTTAATCGTCTGGAGCTACTGGATCCGGTTGTTCGGGACCAAGAGTTCCCTTTCGAATATTTGCATATATGAAATTCTCACTTGGCACAGGACTGCCAGCCAATCTTCTCAGCATAAGTAACTGACCGATGTGTGCCATTACATCTGACATCGGACCCTGAAGCAGCTGCTCCTCAGAGACCTCATTGGGTACTTTTTCTTGAAATGATTTATCCAGTTTAGATAGGATTTCATAGAAGTGATTGACCTCATCATCCCACGGTTGGAGGTCAAAATATGTTGTCTCATAGTGTTCGAAGAAGCTGTGCGCGTATGTGAGTACACCTGTAATATGGTGTAGGATTTGTCTTGGTGTTCTCGTTAACTTTCCCGCTTTAAACTCTCGATACACAACTGGTGCATCACGTATCGCTTTCGTAGCGTGATAGGCTATCGACGCAAGAAGATGTCGTAACATCTCGCTCTTCTCAGACATTGGGAAAGACTTCCGTTTTTTGCATTTCGAATTAATGCCTCCAGAACCTCATTGTGTTTCGTGGGACTGGAAGATCTTTCATTGTCTTCAGACCTGGAGATTCATTAATGACCATGGGAATCAGGTTTAGCAGCATTCCTATAGTGCCTTGGTCGCCTTGTACACCACCCTCTATTCTCTGATGAATTCTGGGAATCCCTTCTATGATTACCTCATCATACTGCGGTGTCGCTTCAGCGTATGCTTGAAAGTCAAGTGTTACTATTTGTTTACCATTCCTTCGACCCACTCCAACACTCTTGAGCCCAAGGACATTCCCTTTCACTATCGATGTGAATGAGTTCGTTGTATTCTTCTTTGCAATAATTGCCTCAGGAGGTATCTCCTCTATTTCATCCAACCCAAGGTTTAGTGCTGCATCAATCATCTGGATGGATTCTACAAGTCCGACATGTCCGGTAATCTTGCCCTCATCGATATTCTTCCTGAATTCTTCATTTGTCATCCCTGTACCAATCTTCTTCTGAAAAGATGGTCTCCTATGGCTCGAATTCATGTGACGAGTCACTCTAATGCTGTCAACAGTCTGACAAGGGGCAGTAAGGACTATTGGTAGCAGGTCCATGAGATATCCTGGATTGATTCCAGTTCCTACTACTGTCTTGTGATTCTTCTCTGCGGTCTCATTGAGCTTCTTTGCAAGCTCAGGACTTTTTCTATATGGATATGATAGCTCCTCACAGATTGAGATAACATCTAGTCCAGACTCAAGGCATTTTTCTATAGTTGGAATAACAGTCTTTAGCGCAGATGATGTTGCTACTATAGCTATATCTCCTTGGATTCTATTCAGAATCCCCTTCAGATCGCTAGTGATTCTGATGTTGCAATTAATATCATCTTGAAGGAGTTCTCCAATCGATTGATTTGCAAGCTCAGCGGCAGCATCCACGACTGCTATCAGCTCAAGATTTTCTCGTGCTAGGATGGATTTAGTGATATGGCGTCCTAGTGATCCAAATCCTATCTGGATGACTCTAAATGGTTGAGATTTTGATCGTGACATCATGTAATCTCTCTTTGTTCAGGAATGGTTAATCCGAGGAAATGTCTGGTTTGTTCGCTTCTATTTATCTATAGTTACAAAAGAGAAAACCGTGTAATCTGGGTATCTAAGGAGAAAATGAAAGTATGTTTCGCCAAATATCGTTTGGCGTGAGGTCTAAGAGAACGGACGCCCATGTTTTTGATATCTTCTACGCATCAGCTAGATTTGATCAGGCTTTCCTCGCAGTGAAAAAGACATACAAGAACAGAACTGAGAATATAGATGTGAATCCAATGAGAAGCCAAGCAACAACAGGGAGGGGAATAGTAAACACATTCCAAATCATCCCTATGGTTCCTAAGATATTGAAGACGAGCTCCATCACTACATAAATCTCAATTTGATTCCATGTTGTCTTTTGATATGCCATAAAGGAACCGACTGCCATCATGAGAGTCGCCATGCCAACTATACGACCTGATGCATACTCAACAGGCCAGGTCATTAGCGAACTCCAGTACTCTGGAAGGAGGAACCAAAAGACTCCGAAGATCAATGCTACAATGAAGTGTAGTAAGAATACATACTTTGATACAATAGATATCTCACTAGTCATCCTACTCACGCGCCAAACTATTGCTATATTGATAATATAGCTTTCTTATCTATATTTCTAATAATCGTTGAAAATACCTTTGGAGAAAGACGTTTTAGGGAATGCTGTGATACTAGGATTGGGGATGCAAGGGACGGGATAGAAGATGGCAGAAGCGAAAATGAATATCAAGACAGCTAGCGCAGGCTGGCTCGTCGTGGGCTTTTTGCTCACTTTAATCGTGGCAATTCTTTGGATTCTGACCGATCCAATTACAACACTGGTTTCCGTTCTTGGAATCGGTCTGGGAATAGGCATTGCTTTCATAATCATGGTCAATGAGGCATTGATTCTGACAACGGTTCAAACACTTCAGAAAGCTGGTGAGAGCGCTGTGAAGCTGCTGAGCCTCCGCAAGAATATGAGAGCTGTATTAGCAGTCTGGATCTTTGGACTGTTCACAATCGTTGTATTGATGACAGCCTTCAACCAATTAGAGCTAGACAAGTTCAGTGCTATCATGGGTGTATTAGGCGGATTCGTTGCATCTGTGGTCGCATATTATTTTGCAACAAGCAGAAATGAAGCGACTTCATGAGAAAGATCAATTGAATCAAGTCTTTAATTCATATCATTAATGGCGATGAGTGCTTGAGAGAAGAAGCGAATAATATGGTTTGAGTACTCTATCCATGAAAACTACTGTCAGTCAAGTACATTTGTCTTTTATTTTAAGAACTAATATTAGGGGCGTATCAGTCGATATCTCAAGGTGGATTTCGCTTGGACAACAAGAAGGCATTCACAATACTCCTCATTATTGCTATTTTGGTTTCATCTCTCTTTATCTTTTACATTCTATCTCCAGGAGCAGAAGAAACTCCCGTTTTCAAAGGCGGAGCAATCACACAAGACGAAACTTGGTCTGGAACTATTTTTGTGAATGACTCGATTGTCGTACCGACTGGAGTCACCTTGACCATAACTCCTGGAACCAGAATTCTATTCGCCCCTAGTCGGGATTATAAAAATCAAAAAACTGTTGGCTTTGCAGTAGTAGGGGGTACTGTAAAGGCCATTGGAACCCCAGAACAACAGATATGGTTCACATCCGATACCGAGATTCCTATCAATGGTGATTGGAGTGGAATCGAGCTGTACGACACCAACACATCCGTCTTCAAATATGTGATAGTCGAGTTTTCGGGTCTGGGAATCTCTCAGTTCGATTCGAAAGCCAATATCAGCCACTCAATTGTGCGTTGGGTAAATGCAGAGGGAATATACATGGAACGATCCTCGCCTGTCATTGAATACAATCTACTGTATCAAAATGGTTACCATGAGATTGCTCTTGAACAATACAACTACGACGTACAGATCCGAAACAACATCTTTGCTGGAGGCCATGTTCCCTTCATAGTATTTGATTCAACAGTCACTCTCGAGGGTAATTACTTCTATAATTATAACACTCCAACATCGCCAGCAATTTCCGTTGCTGGTACTGCGTATGCGAATGTAACTGGAAACAAGTTCGATGGTTTTGATAATGACACTGCAATACTGAAATTACAGCCAACAAGCACTCTGTTGACAACCAACAACGATTTTGGCAACGGTTCTATCCCTATTCCTGATCTTGATTTTAATGATGTTAAAAACCATGTTCTTGGATATACACCCGGCGACTCGGAAGACCAATACATGTATGTCTTTCCTGCAGAAGATGAAACTCGACGGGTCGTCAACAGAACAGGAATTGGATTGGGTTTTGGTTGGGCTTTTGAGTATGCTAATGGCTATCTCTGGAAATTGGGAACTGGTGACTTGATTCGAATTGACCCTGTGACTGGCAACACCACAACTTTTTCAATCAACACAACTCAAATACTAGGACCACGAGGTCTATGTTTTGATGGAGAGTACTTTTGGACTCAAGACCATTCCTTATTGAAAATCGTCAAGTTCAAGGTGAATGCGACTGCGGTCACAATATACGATTCGTTCGATATTCCAGAAAACGAAACCGGCGCACGTCAAAGCTTGTCAACTGACGGGACATACTTGTATGTTCCTAATAGAGATGGAAATAAGATGTTTGAGCTATTCAAGAACGGGACAATCCACAGGGAAATCTCGATGCCTCTAGACCTTGTCGGACCAATCACCTGGAATGGCACACATTTCTGGACGGGAAATGGAAACTACCTTTTTGCGTTCAATAAAGACGGGATCATCGAGGGCAGAGTCTATGATGTTGCAAGAGGAATATCCGGGATAACATGGGACGGAATGTATCTCTGGGGTTTGTATAAGACATGCGAGCTCTGGAACGATGCCAAGATGTTTCAAGTCGAGATATTGAATGATTCTTTGATTTGAATTCATCACCTACTGAACTCTATGATCTCATTTGAAGAATTTCATCTTAATGAGTATGAAATGCTCTTATTTGAAGGATGTATTACGAGACTCTTCAGACGCGATTCATAAGTGTTTTATTGATTCACGACGTAAATGTTCCTGAACAGTGGTTTGGGGATACATTAATTGTCGAATTCAATCGAAATTAAAACAGAGAAGCTCTCTAAGAATTTTGGGAACATTCATGCCCTCGTAGACCTTGACCTAGAAGTGCTACGGGGCAGCACATTTGGCTTTCTTGGACCAAATGGAGCTGGCAAGACTACAACAGTACGGATACTGTCTGGTCTGTTACGCCCAACAAGTGGCAACGCGACGGTATGCGGCTACGATATTCACACTCAGCGAAATGAGATTAAGGCTGATACCGGTCTTTTGCCGGAGGCCCCAGGCCTCTACTCGAAATTATCCGCGGTTGAATTCCTTGAATTCATAGGCGCACTCAACGACCTATCTGGGGAAATACTTCACAAGCGCATCGATAAACTCATGTCACTCATGGGCCTTGAGAATCGTCAGAACGACCTCTTGGAGTCTTTCAGCTCAGGCATGAAACAGAAAGTTCTTGTTGCATCCACGCTAATCCATGAACCTGAGTTAGTCTTTCTTGATGAACCAACCTCTCGCCTTGATCCATCAGCTAGCGCACTTGTGAAAGAACTGATCCTCATCATGGCAAAGGAAACAGAAACGACATTCTTCATCTGCACTCACATGACCGATTTTGCTGAGGATGTCTGCAATATAATTGGCATCCTCAATGAGGGAGTTCTTACTACTCTTGGCTCTCCTGAAGACATCATACAGAGAGTTGGAGTACACGATTTAGAGGAGGCATATCTCAAGATTGTTGGGGGTGAGGTTGACAAGTCTAGGCTCCTATCTTGGAGGGACTAGCCTGTGCCTAGCAAGTGGTTTGCTATTGCAAAGGCTGAATTCTTTGTACAAACCTCAAGACTCCGTCGGTGGCGAAAAGCATCAAGTATCCTATTACTAGGTTTTGGAATCGTCTGGGCTCTCTGGATTGTACCAACGATAATGCCTGGTATTCTTTCGAGTTTTGGGTCGGGCGTAGAGCTACTTCTTCAAGGCACTTTTCCTAGTTTGATGCGGTCAGTGATGTTGTTTCTATGGATTCTTGTCTTGATCTATCCAATTTCCTACGCTCTACAGGAGATACGAATTGGTCAATGGGAAATCATGTTGAGCAATAATGTTAGCACGCGTAGCATGATGTTTGGATTCTTCTTGGGCAAAGTGCCAAGCTATGGACTGTTTGTGCTCTTTATTGCCCCTGTTTTGCTAACTCCCTTCACAATTGCTCTCAATGTCAGCCTAGTTGGTCAGGCTATCATGTATCTCACGGTGTTCTTCGTAGCACTAAGTACGCTTTTCCTTTCAACTCTCATAACAACTGCAATTCAGGCTAAGTTGGGAGAATCCTCAAGAGGAAACGATATTGCCAAAGCATTGTCGATGGTCGTTGCTATCGCAGTTCTTGTTCCAATGTACGGTCTCATGTATTTTGCTGATGCTTTATCTTCGGTCCTTGGGATGGACGTTTTCTTACTCTTCCCATTTACTTGGGGTGCAGACATCATCTCATGGGCAATAATTCTATTCAATGGTCTTGGAATCTCGTCAAGCGCGTTCTTGGCTATTCTGAAACTGGACGCGCTTACAGACCTGTTGATTTTGAGTGTGTTTACTGGTTTTGTTGTGCTCATTGCATTAAGAGCCGCAGATAGGATCTTCAGTTTTGGAGCAGGTCCTAGAACTGAGAAGATCGTCACAATACTAGGTGAGAATGTCCTACTCAGGAAAATTCGAGGGCTCTTCCCGGGTCCTTTCGGTGTCATGGTTGTGACTTCCATCAAAGAGTTCAGCAGGAAGATGCAGAATGTATCTCGATTGGTCTATGGAATGGTTCTTGCTATACTTCTACCTGTGATACTAAGTGTTTCTATGCAATCCTTCCCAGAAAATCCTCCAGAAGGTGTACGCGATCTCATCGTGATGATTGTCAGCCTCATGCTGGGAATGGTGCTGGCCATGATAAGCGGGGCTACCTTTGGCGGGATAGGATTCCTTGAGTCCAGGGACCAACTCTGGATAATCAAGTCTGCTCCAGGCGGGGTGCGGAAGTTTGCCAAGGCACGGTTAGTAGAATCACTCTTCCTAGCAGTTCTC
This sequence comes from Candidatus Thorarchaeota archaeon, assembly GCA_016839275.1. Lineage (GTDB taxonomy): Archaea > Asgardarchaeota > Thorarchaeia > Thorarchaeales > Thorarchaeaceae > SMTZ1-45. The sequence goes on along the minus strand of JAEOUM010000020.1, from coordinate 9,545 downwards.
ATAGTTTTTATTCCAGCAATAGCAGTTGCACTTGTATTCCAGTTCGGTATCATTGAATTTGCTGCTATTCTTGCATACACGTATTGGACCACAGTGGGCGCTGTGCTGATTAGCATCGGCATCACTGCAAACAATCCTACCTATGAAGACCAGAGGAGTGCGGCTTTCATGTTGAACACTTTTGCTACTATCTTTATAGTAATGATTATTCTCATCTTCTCGCTATTCGCAGGATTTACTATGATGATGACCTTCCAGAGCTTGCCTCTTATTCTCATCGTTTCGAGTACTCCAATGGTTGCAATGGGAATCGTTCTTTACCTAGTGGGTATAGCAAGGATGTCGAGGGCAGATACTGTGTGATGAGTTGCCATTATACAGTCTAACAATGATAATTGGTTCCTCTCAAACATATGCCAACAAGCTTGTATGGTATCACTACAGCTGCTTTCTCTCCAATATGATTAACGAGATTACCAAGATTACATTGAATGGGTCGATTCCTTTGGAAAAGAATGGCCAAGGCATACGGGGCAAAAGAACGACTGGACGATAAGCCATACGTGTCATGAGCCCACAAGTTCTCGTACGAGATATACTTACAAATAGAAAGAGGTGGTCCTTGCCCAAGACAAGGACCAGACAGCAATTATCAAAAATCATTGAGTCTTATCTTCATCATCGACGACGAAGTTATCTTGAACCTCCGTAGTTTCTGTGAATGTTCCTGGGTCCACTCCTGCTAGCACAGAGAGTATGTACCGACTGAGAGGTTTTGAGAGCAAGTCCAAGACACGGTCAAGTTCTCCTGACTTCACATCACTACTCATTATTTCGTTCCTCCAGACGGTCAGCTTTTCTTTTTGCACGAATGGATAATGCAAGGATAAGTACCATAGAACCTATGGTACTCGATATCAGACCATACCACTGTGGTGTGAAGAGTATCATATCTCCTGTATATGAGAGCAAGAAAGAGAGGGCTCCTGCTATGATCGCTCCGAATGACAACAGCGTGATGACAAAGAAGCTATTTCTATTGGGTGATCTGATGAAGAACCAGCTGGAGGAAAGAAACACAATTACTGAAAAACCCACCCGGAATTTCCTGATGATGCTAATCATCTTTGCAGTAGAGCCTATTGCTAGTATCAAAGAGAGAAGTAGTGAGATACTTGATGCCCAGAAAATAGGTGTTCCTGAGCCATATTCGATTATGAAAGGAATGATGCCAAAAATGGTGAGCACAGCCCCAATCATCATCCCCATCTGACTCATGAAGAGGTCGAGTTCCTTTCTAGGACTCATTGACATCACTGCCGATAGAACCCCATACTGGTCGATCTTGACATCCTTCGCAACTTGGTCTACAAGTATCAGTGCTCGTTTCCCAAGGTCAGTTATCCGATATTCCCCATTTGTTCGCTCGATCAATCCCGCTTCATTTAGTTCCTTCAGGTGATAGTTGAAGGTACCACTCATGAGAGATGGGTCGAGGTTCAGTACATGCATAATCTCAGTATAGGTCGCTCTACCCTTCTCTGAGATTTGCCTCATGATTGTCCGGCGTGCTGAGCTCGAGAGAGCTTTCAGCACATTTTCAGATTCCGAAGTCATTTCTAATACCAGTATGTACTTGGATTGTAGATATTTAACCAATTTTCACTAACTTTTTCGTGTATGTGTTTTTTGGCTTGTCGAATTTTTTCGTTACCACCCTATAGAGGCTTGGTGATTCAAAGGATGGTCCATTCTTATCCATCTTTCGAACCAATCTTGAGGTGATAGTAAATGCTTGCCTCAAATGGCTGAGATGACAAAGCCTTTGTTTAGTACCATCTCCGTCGGATTGGTGATATCTTGAGGGGCCACATTTTTCATTATGAGGATTTGTACGATTTCACAAAACGGATTATGCTTAGACTTGATGCGCTTCCAGATGATGCACATCTTATCGCTGACAATCTTGTCACATCCAATCTACGTGGCATAGATTCTCATGGGGTCGGGCAATTGAAGCTATATGTTTCTGGTGTTCAGTCTGGATTCATTGTGCCTCGTGCTCATCCCGAGATTATCAAAGAGAATTCTTCTCTAGCAAAAGTCGATGCAAACAATGGATTTGGACAGGTCTCTGGAGCTTTCTCGATGAAATTGGCTATCAAGAAAGCAATTGAGTCCGGGATTGGTGTTGTGACAACCTCCCACTCGAATCATTACGGATTTGCTGCCTACTATGCTATGATGGCACTCGAGCAAGACCTTCTAGGAATTACCATGACGAACTCCCCACCTCTTCTACTGCCAACATTTGGAAAGAACGCAATGTTGGGATCAAATCCGATTGCCATGGCAGTACCCTGTGGTCAAGATCAGTCATGGGTCCTAGATATGGCAACGAGTGTTGTTCCCCTTAGTAAGATCGACCTATTTTCTCGAAGGAATGAACAGCTTCCTAATGGGTGGGCAACTGATGAGAATGGTGCTACAACGAATGATCCTCTTCAAGTTGTGAGGAATCTCCCAGGACACGACATCAAAGGTGGAATCCATCCGTTAGGCGGCGAAGGTGAGCTCTATGGAGGTCACAAAGGCTATGGCTTGTCCATGATGGTCGATATTCTTAGTGGTATCTTGTCTAGTGCGAACTATGGCCCCGATGTAAGTTTCTTTAGTAATGGCCAATTTCAATTCGCAAATATTGGTCATTTCTTCATGGCTATCGATCCCTCGTTCTTCATGGCTATCGATGAGTTCACAGGACGACTTGATGATTTGATAGCAAGACTACATAATTCGGAGAAAGCCCTGAGCCAGACCCGTATCTATGTCCATGGAGAAAAGGAGGCAGAAGAATACAAACGACGTGTCAAAGAAGGTGTTCCTTTGGACGAAGCGACAGTCGCGAACCTGAAACAATACTCTAGGGACTTCGGAGTGGACTTGAAACTTGAATGAACTGACTGTTTCCCCAGTCCATGGTGACTATAGTTATACAGGCCATCTCTCTATCAACGAGAAGCAACTCGCTTTAATGTTCATATGGAAATTTAGAATATTATTAAATTCAGAAAGAAAACGAAACCGTTCAAGAAGGGAGATTAATGAAAGTAGGTGAGTTTACAGAGGAACAAGTTCTGCATTTGGCAAGAAAGGCGTACAACGAGGGTGAGGCACATTTCGAGATAATCCCTGAGAAATGCGCGTTGCTTGTTATTGATATGCAAGATGAATTCGTAAAGCCCCACTGGTCACCTGATTGGGTGCCTGAAGCCACGAGGCAAGTTCCTCGAATAAAGAAGTTAATTCAGCATTGCAGAGACATGAATATTCCCGTTATATTCACAGTATACTCCAAGACACACAACTACTTGGATCGTCCCAAAACAGGAAAGTTCATGCCCGGGAGATATTCGGAGATTGATATTGACTTTTCATTATTTTACGCAGACGGACGTGTCTGGCACGAACTTGAACCTCGAAATGATGAGATTGTGATCAAGAAGTCTTCATATGGTGCATTCTATGATACACCTCTTGAAACCATCTTGAAGAACATGGAGAAGGACACCGTAATAATATGTGGCACATTGACAAACTACTGCTGTGGTGCAACAGCAAGACAGGCATATGAACGGAGCTTCAAAGTAATCTTTGGAAGTGATGTAACGTCCACAGATGATCCTGAGATGCAGGAACCTGAACTGAAAGTGCTCAGGAAGGGCTTTGCCAGGATTTTAACTGCAGATGAAATCACTGAGGTTCTGGATTTAGTATGAGTGCCCTTAACGCAAGAAATTGGGTGCCATAAAGCAAGTTTGATTTTCATTAGACTATCTATCCATGTTATTTCAAGTAACTATTGGCGACCCTATATTGTGTCCCCAGTTTGTGACTCTTCTTTAAATTTCAACCGAACTTTCACGGAAGCACTTGAAATAGGTGAAAGTAAGATGCATCGTGATAGCGCTAATGCTGTAGGATTACAACGACCGACTATCAAGGATATACTCAGACTTCCGATTTATTATCGTCCTTCAATTTCTCCCAACGGAAAAAAAGTGGCTTACACACAGCTCAAACTCGACCTTCGTGAACCCATTGCAACTGCTCCTTGTTATATCTATGATATAGAATCTCAATCAACAATCCAAGCCCTCGAAGCAGGTAGTGAGATGGCTTGGCTCGATGATAACACGTTCTCTGTTGTAAGACATTCTCGCTCAGAAAATCCAAGATGGTCCGACATCTGTATAGTGAAGAACATGGTTGGAGAGGGCGAAAGGATTGTTTCACACTCAGGCAGGATAAACAACTATGCTCCCTTTGCAAAGGGTTTTGTCTTTCTATCGACAAAATCTGGAGAGAGTTCTCATATTGGTAATTTCATCCACGTAGAGAACGAACCATCAACAAATGCAGTATATTACGTAAGCATTGAGAGGTCTCTCGATAATCAAAGACTTGCAGGTGAATACTTCAAGGAAGAGAATTTCGCAGCGCCTCCGGAAAAGTTCGAGCTCTCTCTCCTACTCGATGAAAGATATCATGTAACCTCATTTGTAGTTGCTTTCTCTACAAATACAATCTACCTCAATTGTCAAAGGGGTCCTGATTTGGTGTATGAGGCTGATACTATCTGTTTCAAGGTCACTCTAGATCCTGAAGTAATTCTTGATGCAGCTCGCAACAGTAGCATCGAAGAAGCAATGTCCAAGCTCTCTCTAGAACGAGTATGGCTCCCTGAAGCTTTCTCAATCAAGGCGGTCTCACCTGACGGTCATACACTACTTGTGCAGGGTCCTGTGCCAATTCACAAGAAACAGCCTCGGCATGACCTATGGTTGATTGAAGACTCTGAAGCAAGTCAACAGAAAGAACCTGCCAATATCTATGCATATCTCAGACCTATTTCCGAGAAGAGAGACCGGTACATATTGGATGTACATTGGACAAGAAAAGGCATCTACATTCTTCATTATAACGGGACTGAAGCTACCATCACACAACTCTTTGAGAACGGTGATTTTGAAACCTATGATCTTGGAGGTGTATCACCAGACTTCTCCTTCCAAATTACGGACACAGGCTATATAGTGTTCAAAGGGCTCTCTTCTGATGCCCTTCCTGAAGTATATGTTGGAACTCCAGCTGAGAATGGATGGAACATTATGCGCGTTACACGAAGTACTGAGGCATTCTCTCATCTTGATTTCGGAACTGCAGAGTCAATCAAGTGGACTAGTAGGGATGGAACAGAGATCGAGGGGATTCTGAGAAAACCTTCGGATTTCGATTCCTCAAAGAAGTATCCTCTCATTATATTTCCCCACGGGGGACCACGAGGCTGCTCTGTTCTCTCACTATTGTCGAATGACTATATGAGACCAGTTCATCCCTTGTGTGCGCGAGGAATTCTGATTCTAGAGCCAAACTATAGAGGGGGTCTGGGTAGAGGTCAAGAGTTTATGGAGTTGAACCATGACAATCTTGGTGTTGGAGATATGTGGGACATCGAATCAGGCATCGATCACTTGGTGCTTCAGGGGTATGTTGACGAAACACGAATTGGCAGCATGGGTGGAAGTCAAGGCGGGTATCTGAGTGCATTCATAGGAATGCATACAGACCGTTGTGTAGCAGTATCTGTAAATGCAGGTGTCAGCAGTTGGTATTTGTACTACATAACTTCTGACATGAGACATTCGATTCATCTTGAAGGAACACCTTTTGATGAAGAGTCCCGGGAGGCCTATCGCAAGAGTGCTCCGATTTCTGCCATTCATAGAGCAAAGACTCCTATGCTAATACAACATGGAGAGAAGGATGAGAGAATATCAGTGATTAGTGCTCATGAGCTACATAGAGCGTTGAAGCATAAGGGCGTCCCAACTGAACTCTTCGTACTTCCTGATAAGGGACATGGATACCTATCACCACGAGAGAACTACGCAGTCTTACTTCAGAACTATCGATGGTTCTGTCATTACCTACTTGGAGAGGAACTTGATCTATTCAAGGATGATCTAGATTCTTGAGAAGGATGGGCATAATCAAGACCATTACTCACAACCACAATAATATGAGTTCACAATAACGACCTTTGACCCATGGTGTGATAACTAGTGCTATCGCATGAAAGCATGAAAGAGAAGTTGTACAAAGGCTTCTTTGGTTTTGGAATAATAGGTCTGATTGCGAATTCTGTAACTGCTCTCTTCCTTTTAGGAACTGGATTCGAGGGTTGGGCTGAGTGGTATAGTTTTTGGTATGATTCATACCTATTTTCATTTACTTTCTACATGCCTTCTGTAATTTTGGTGTCTGGTCCTGTAATTGTATGTGCATCATTATTCTTGGTCGTTGGCTCTCTATACATACTTCTGAAACTTAGAAATCCACTTGCAATCCTTCCTACGTGCGCATTCCTTGCCTCTGCCTATTATAACTCGCAATGGACTATCTACTTCTATACAATCCCCGATCCTACGACCTTTCCTGATCCCGCGACTTGGCTCTCTTGGTGGAATATGCTAGATTACGGATTTCTTGTATACTCGTTCTCATACCTAGTGTTAGCGTCAGTCGTTTTTGCTTCGAGTATGTGGCCAGTAAAAAGTGACAAGCCTATGTTTTTAGGAGGCATATCTGTTATTCTTAGTGCGATTGCCCTCTATCTCCAGTTTATTGACAGCGTACCAACTTGGCAACCTAGTTCAGTAGTTCGGTCAGGTTCACAGATTCATCTGGGTGTGTTCCCTTTGCTGATAGCTTCAGTCGTCCTAATTGTCGCGTTCTATCATATTCATTCACATAGTACGAATTAGAATTGACTTTGATTGCGTTCTCCTTTTTGTCTGCTGGACTACATCAGATAATCGAATCCTCATGCCATCTCATGATGAAGAATAAGATTCTGGCGTTGAAATCATGCCAAAGTTTATATGGAGATTAATCACTAGTGATATCGCTATTGATATCAATATTGATACACATTTGCAAAATTAATCATAAGGAGGTGAATAACAAGACATGCGTAGAACAAGAAATCACCGTCACTGGAGCAGACGTACATCATCCGTACCTAAGGGTTACCTTAGATCAAGAGTCTTGAAGTTACTCAATGACAAACCTATGTCAGGTGCTGAGATCATGAGTGAGATGGAAGATAAGACTGGTATGAGGTGGAGACCAAGTCCAGGATCTGTCTATCCTCTGCTAGCGTGGCTCTTAGACTCGGGTTATACACGGGAACTAACAGACTCTGAGGCTGGTGTTCGGCGTTACGAGCTAACGGATGAGGGCAAGAAACTCCTCGAAGAGGATGAGCAGCGAAGAGAGCAATACAAAGGTGCACGCTTCTTTGGACAGCAGTTCGAAGAGCGGGAACAACCCATGCCCGAGGAAGCACGTGAGTTTGTCGACAGCTGGCGAAAAATGAGACGCGCTGGCTTTGCACTTCGCAGAAAACTCAGGGATGACTACTCTGAGGCTCTGGTGATAGAAGCCAAGAAACTAGTGGATGACTTTGTGGAGAAGCTCTCCCGTCTCTCTGAGATCGATACGGCATAACCGTCATCCTCGGTGGGGTGAGATATAATCACTCCATCACGTTATTTTTTATGGCATCTAGCATTTGCTCGAGGGGGACATTTATTTGATTAAGGCGTTCCTCACAAATGCGCTGAGTTGAATTAACATGAAGACACTGATTGCATATGGAACACGATACGGAGCAACTGCGACTACTTCTGAGGAGATCTCCAGAGTACTTCAAGAACAAGGTCATGATGTCAGTGTGGTTGATTTGAAGAAGGGCAAGGTCAAGAACATATCTGACTATGATTTAGTCATCATAGGAAGCGGGATGAGAATGTTCAGGTGGGTTGGAGAGGCTGAGAAGTTCATCAAGAAGTTCCAAAAAGAGTTGAGACAGAAAAAGACCGCGATATTCGTATCCTCTGGTGCACAAGCACTGCACAAATTCGATGGTGCCACTGAAGAGATGGATACTGCATGGACGAAGTACCTTGTAGAGAAGGCAGAGAAATACTCCCTTCAGCCATCGATGATGGCCATATTTGGTGGAGTATGGGACTATAACAAGATGGGCTTTCCCTTCAAGCAGACCATGATACCATTCCAAGAGAAGCTTAGAGAGGCTGGGATTCAAGAGTCGGAACCTGGTGTATATGATACGCGTGACTGGGATGAGATTAGGAACTGGGCTCGTGCACTAGCGGAACAAAGCATATGAGTAGCACACTGCATAGCAAGAATTCTACACCACAATTACAAAATCGAGTGGATTACAGATCGTAGTATTATTCATCTATTTCGTTTTCTCACACGATAGCCCCTTCGATCGAGAAGTTTTCCCTCTTTTGTGCCCGAAAACCTATGCTCGTACTCTGCTGCACGACTATCGTCATCAGTGAGAAATGCAATCGAGGTGTTTGCTTCAGCCGATCTTTGCTTCCTTGAGTCATAATGCCCTCTATCTCTCATATTGGGTGCGTAGTAAATCAGAGCAATTACGATAATAATCAGACCTATGAAGATGAACCCCAACATGATATATACCGAGTGTTTCTTCTCATGAAATAAGATCAGACTGTTGTATAAAGAACGATAGTAGTAGGAACCTCTCTATAAGACAAGCACTTTGGCTTAAAGATATCACCAACAATTATCTTTCTCATCATAACGATCTGTGGATAAGATGAATGCAATTTATCCTTCATATTACATTAATGACTAACATGGGCCAACTACTTGTTCCATCAAGGTATGACGTATCTGTTTTATTTTGTTGATTGTCATAGATATCAGTAGCTCTAATTTGCAGAGTGATTTGGCCAGTTGTTGAAAAACTGGTATTAATCTCCCAGAATACCCAGACATTATCTGCGTCTATTTGTTGAACTATCGTTGCATTGCTCCATGTCGCACCATCATCTAGTGTATATTCTACGAGTTTCACACGAGTGCCTCCAAATGCACATCCTCCGATTCGTAGATTCTGGCTCACATTTATGGAGGTGGATCCGACAGGAAAGAAGATCTTTGAATCAACAGCAATGGGTGCTGAAGTATCCCATCCGCGGTCCTCCCAATAATCTTCAAGTGGTCTATCAATTACCTCAATTTCTGTTACCCACGCAGGTTGTTTGATACCATAATACCCAGGATTTAGAATTCGTAGTGGAAATCCCTGCACGGGCGGAATTTCTACACCATTCATATATAGTGCTCCTAGAACTCCATTATTTTCCAGCTGATCCAAAGTGTGAGATGCATAGTATCCATCCGCAGCCAAATATTTGACTCCAGTTGCATTCTCTGAGATACCTAGTGTTTCGAGCAAGTCAAACACATTGAATCCTTTCCACAAAGCAGTGCCAACCAATTTTCCGTTTACGCCATTGCCAATACATTCAATGGTAAGAGGTAGCTCAGTCAAATTCAATGATTGCAGCTCATCCAGAGAAAAATTCGTGGGATTATCAACAAGACCTTTTATTTCGAGTCGATAGGTTTCCCTG
>JAEOUM010000094.1 GCA_016839275.1 Candidatus Thorarchaeota archaeon | reverse complement strand
TAATCGATTCCATGCCTGACGAGAACACTCACCATCCCAGGTGCTAGCCCACAATCGGGTACGACGGTGATACCAGCATCTTTTGCCTGATCATTTAGTTCAATTTGTTTCTGGACAATCGTCCAACCGCCACCTAGGTCACACATGTGTGTTCCAGTCTTGATTGCCACCTCTGTGTGTAGTACATTAACGGTATAACTAACAGCGCTAATTACAGAATCGACCTTGCTGAAGAAAGATTCCAGTTGCTCTCGATTTCGGGCATCGATTTTCTGAGCCTTTGCTTTTGAGCCCATTTCCTTAGCTAATGTTTCAGCGCAATGTAAATCAATATCAGCTAGGAGGATTTCTTCAACGGAGTCCTGCTTAATCAGGTCAAATGCAGCACCTCTGCCCATCTGACCACTACCAATAATGCCAATCCGCATTTCTAAATCGCCTCAGATACGTGACAACAGGCAATAGACACATGGTAGGTAAAAACAGTATCGACTAACGCCCAAGATATCCAAAAATGACAAGAATTCCTCTTATTGCCGCTGAATTACGTATTCAGAGGAAGTATGAGGAATTCGTGATTGCTTGGATATGACTTTACAACTATCTTCTAGACCTCTCTCGAGAAGATTGGTTGCTTTGAGATGAGGCTAGGCATAAGCAACCGTTGTTTCGGAGCAAATGATGTCTTTTCTTCAATATCAGTAACCAGGTCTTCTACCTTCATCTGGATTTGGTCTTTCATCTCACGGCGTCGTACTGCCAGTTCTCCACTCTCTTTCTCCTTATCACCAATTACAGCAATATATGGGATCCAGAGTTTTTCAGCAGACCTGATTTTCTTGCCTAATGTCTGTTGACGGTCATCTATCTCATATCGTATACCAGCTTTGCCCAATGACTCGCCAATCGATATACAATAGTCGATAAAACTCTCATTCACAGGAACTAAGCGTACTTGGACAGGAGTCATCCAAAGAGGCAAATGAGGAACCTTTCCAACCTTCATGTCTTTATTTGCCTGTTCGAGAACACCATAGAGAATTCGCTCTATAGAACCTGAAGGCGAGGTGTGAAGGATCAGTGGGTATTGTTCTTTTCCCTCAGCATCAACATAGGTAATGTTGAATCGTTCTCCGTTCTCAACATCAATCTGAATCGTTCCAAGACATGCGGCTTTCTTTTGTTCGTCAACAACGTTCCACTCGCCCTTGAAAATAAAATATGCATACCGTTCCTCAAAAAGTTCAAGCATGACTGGCTTGCCAACTTTTGCTACAACGCCTTCTACGAACTCCTTGTTCTCTTCGAAGAAAGAACGCAGAATTCTGAAAGAGACCTCATAGTTCAATTCCAATTCATTCATTAGTTTAGTGACGAATACAAGCTGGTTGTTAACGGCATCCTTTGCCATTTCAACATCTGCGACTAATTCATGAATATCCGGCATTGTAAAACTACGAGGTCTCCTCATACCAGCGAGTTCACCACTTTGTTCACGTCTGTATGAAGGAGCTATCTCAAACAGCTTTAATGGTAACTGCTTGTAAGTCACCAGAGCTTGAGATATCAGTAAGAATTGCCCAAAGCATGCTGAGAATCTAGCAAAATAGTCACGATCACCGGAACGAATAACATATTGTCTTGATGGAAACCTCTGCAAGTAAGATTTCAATGAAGGGTGGGCATAGTCATAGATCAATGGAGTTTGGACAACATGTGCTCCATAGTCAACCATTTCAGCGGTCACTCGCTCTTCAATAGCCTTCTTTAGTGTTAGACCCCTTGGGGGCCATCTGAAATTGCCTGCATCAGAGCCCGGTTCATAATCGACCAATTCGAGATTCTTCATAATTTCAATATGCGGGGGTGGCTCATGCACTGTGCGGTCCTTTGCAGTCTCATAATTCACATAGAGTGCAAGTTCTTTGAGTTTGTTATAGTTGAATTCTTTGACATCAGTCAACTTACCATTTGGTTCCATAATGTAGAACTTTGAGGTAGCTTTTTCCTCAGCTTGGAGTGCAGTGAGATCTTCTCCTTCGGTGACATCTACGTGAGCAGCTTTCGCTATTTCCTTTGAGATATCCAGTACCTTTGAACGCTCAGCAAGTGGATGACCTTTGCAGTGTATCTCAAAAGCCTTGTACCATCCAAACGGTACTTGGACTACATTAAATCCTCGCTTCTTGAGATCCGAGGTAATATCCTTCAGTAATTTGATAGCACTGTTTGGCTTTGCAGGGGTCTCTGAGAGATGTACCCATGGGTAGATCACAACATTCTTCTCTTTGACCTCTTCAGCTGCTGCAGCTATCATCTCAGCTGTCTTTGTAGCGGCGCCTGTGATGTTGGATTCATCGCTCATCTCAGCTGCGATGAAGTTGACTAGGCAGGAGTCATCAGTCCGGTAGACCTTCTCCTCCAAGTCTGGTATGTTCTTTAGCGCTTTTCGCTTCGCTTCATAGCTAAAGCCATCACTGTGTATCTGGAGCATCCTCATTCTAAAGACCTCAGTAATTATATGGAGAGTACTGCTTACCACTTAAGCTTGATGACATGGTTCTCTAATATGATAAGGAGGGGTAGGCAGAGTATCCATCTTGTAGTCGCCTACCCCGAGTCAGGCGCATGCTCGCCCGTTGTGGGTCCTATCAGGTTGATTGGTTTCACGAAATTCTCCAACACAATAGCTATTCTACAATACCTATCTCCTTCCAACAAAGATTTCAGGGGAACCTGACTGGATATATAGAAAGGCTTCATACTTTGTCATAAATTGACTTGTACATGTAAATACACATAGCAATGAAGTTTAGTCGTCAATCCAAAAGACCAAGCTCAATATAAGGTACGAGCAACAACCAACAATTATGAAAGATATCGTAGTTGTATCTGCATGTAGAAGCCCAATCGGTGCCTTCGGAGGTTCAATGAAGGAACTTCAAGCTCCGGAACTTGCTGCGCAAGTGATTAAAGCCGCTGTACTGCGCGCAGGGATTGATGCTTCTATCATTGGAGATGTTCGGTATGGCAATTGTATGGAACCGCCAAAAGCACTCAATATAGCCAGAATTTCTGCCCTTCTAGCTGGTATTCCATACACCGTTCCTGCTGTCACAATTAATCGAGTCTGCACATCGGCAATGGAAGCTATAGTAAGTGGTGCTCTCCAGATTGAAACTGGATATACGGATGTTGTTCTCGCAGGTGGCGTGGAATCAATGTCTAATGTTCCATATTGTGTTGAAAATGCAAGATGGGGCATGCGTCTCTTTGATGGAGTCTTTATGGATGCATTGACAACTGGACTTCATGCTGGTAGTTATTTCTACCCTCATCCTGAAACGGGCAAGCATTACATCATGGGAGAAACAGCTGAGTTTCTCAACATGAAATATGGATTTACAAGAGAAGAGCAGGATATCATTGCATTAAAATCACATAACAACGCAGAGCGAGCCACAAAGGAAGGGGATTTCAAGGATGAGATTGTACCCATTGAGATCAAAGGTCGAAAAGGAACAACAATCGTTGAATCAGATGAGCACTTCAGACCAAATTTGACGATGGAGGATCTGGCTCAACTTCGACCTGCGTTCAAAACTGATGGTACTGTTACTGCTGGCAACTCAAGTGGAATCAATGATGGTGCGTCTGCGATGATTCTTATGTCAGGTCAGAAGGCAAATGAACTTGGATTAAAACCTTTAGCAAAACTAACAGGATATGGCATGGGTTGTAGTGAGCCGCATCTTATGGGAGAGTCACCAATTGCAGCAGTACAGAGTCTCATTGAGAGGACAGGACAGGGATTCTCGGACTGGGATCTTGTAGAATTAAATGAGGCATTTGCCAGCCAGTTCCTTGCAGTCGAGAAAGGACTCAAACCATTGGGATTCGATAGAGATAATGTCAATGTGAACGGTTCAGGTATTGGTCTTGGGCATCCAGTAGGTTGTACAGGAGCTCGAATAGTTATCACGCTCTTACACGCACTTAGGAAGCGGAAGCTCAAAACAGGGATGGCTACGCTTTGTGGAGGTGGAGGTGTGAGCATTGCTACGTCTTGGGAGCTTGTTTAGTACTATATTCATGGATTCTTGATTAGAACTATTGAAATCAAGACTGAGAAAAGAGTCCCTCTGATATCATAGGCTGAGTGTATTCTCTAGATTTCAGGAATAGAAAGGAAGAAAAGTCGTATCAGTAGCCTTATTAAGTAATTCACTATTGTTAATAACATGAAGAAGTATGATTTGATAGTTATTGGTTCCGGTGCAGGTATGAATGTCGCCTCGGCGGCATACGACCAAGGACTGAGAGTTGCAGTTGTGGAACATGGTCCAATGGGAGGAACATGTCTCAACAGAGGCTGCATACCAACGAAGATTCTGACATATGTTGCAGATGTATTGGTTGAGGCTCAGCATCTTGAATCACTTGGTGTGAAGTTGAAGATTGAGGAAATCAACTATCCATGGATAATGAAACGTATGCGAGAGGAAGTTGATGGTTCGAGTAGAGAACAGGGACAGTCTGTTGATGAAGCTGAGGGGATCGATTGGTATAAGGGAACAGGAGTCTTCGTAGACGATTATACTATTGAGGTCAATGGCGAGAAGATCAAGGCACCTAACATTGTCATAGCTGCTGGATCAAGACCAGATATTCCTTATGTGAAGGGTCTTGATCAAGTTGAGTATCTTTTGGAAGATGATGCGCTACATCTTATGGAGAAACCCAAGTCTATGATCATTATTGGTGGGGGATATATTGCTGCGGAATTTGGCCACTTTTTCTCTGCGGTAGGAGTCGATGTCACAATCCTTGGTAGGAATCCCTTGTTGGTGAAGAATGAAGACAACGATATTTCTGAGATCTTGAGGGATGAACTCTCGAAGAGGATGAAAGTGTACACGAATCATGAAGTAATTGAGGTGGACCAGACCGAGGAATACAAAGTTGTCAAAGCTCGTAACCGGGAAACAGGAGAAGTCAAGGAATACAAGGGAGAAGTATTACTCGTTGCTGCAGGCAGACGTTCCAATGCAGACCTCTTCAAACCAGAAAAGACTGGAGTGAAGACTGATCAACATGGTTGGATAATTGTTGATGACTATTTTAGAACAGGTAAAAGAGGAATCTGGGCTTTTGGTGATGCGATTGGACGTTATCAGTTTCGGCATGTCGCAAACGACGAGTCGCAGATTCTATGGTTCAATCTATCAAAGACCATTAGAAATGATAAAGATACAGAATTCCTAACTATGGATTATCATGCAGTCCCAAGAGCTGTTTTCTCATACCCTCCGATTGCTACAGTAGGAATGACTCTGAGAGAAGCAAAGGAATCCGGACATCAATTGTATGTTGGACAAGCGGACTATTCAATTGCTGCAAAGGGTTTTGCAATGGGTAATCCAGCGAGTCTGATTAGGGTAATTGTTGATGCAGAGAGCAAGAGGATTCTCGGGGCAAGTATTGTTGGGCCACATGCGCCAATCCTTATTCAAGAGATTGTAAACTTGATGTATACCCAAGACGGCACATTCTACCCCATGTATCAGGCAATGCACATTCATCCATCGCTATCAGAGGTTGTTCAGAGAGCCTTTGGAAGATTGGCACCAATAGACGAAGGACACGAACATCATCATCATTAAGACAATGTAAACAAAACTACCAGACCATTGGAGTATATCCATCGCGAAGGAGATCTGCAATTATTGTGCCAACATAATCAACTTCTATTCCCATGCCCTCAATCCGCCTAGTAATTCCATCTCTATCAGAAAGCATTTTGCAGGCTAGAGGCTCATCTAGATTTGCAAGTTCGATGGCAGAATCTCTAACATCGCTATCACTCACAAGAAGATTCTCAGAAGGACCGAAGAAAATCACTTTCACCTCTGAGAGCCAACCATATTTGATATTATTCTTGGCATACATCAAAGCTGTCAATGCTTTCTCTCTGTTTCCTGTGGATATAATGACGAGTAATTTATCACTCATCTTTGTCATCTCCCAACATCTGAATTTAACTAAGAAATCTTAAACAAAAAGCTATCCACATTAGCAAAAGCTAATTGCTTGAGTTCGCCAATTTCCAATTTAGAAACTTTCTGTCAACCAAGGAGTTGCACGTGGAAACCATTTGAACAGGTCTCTTGGCGATTCACCCTCAAGCCATCCTAGTCTTCTAAGCTGTGCTTCATTGAGAGTACCATAAATGATAGAGGTCAATCCTTCAATCCTGATTGTAGTCTTTGCGTGTCCTTTCGACTCCTTTACGGATAGTTTTCCATCCTCATCATATATTTCAAAGAGGTGGTTGTTCTCCTCGATATGATTATCCGTTACTTTGATGAGAGCATTCCCAGAGTGAATAGCAGGTAGTTCAGAAAAACTTCTTTCTACATCGACAATTCTCGCCATACTGATAATATTTGATTTCGTTGTGGGAGTATGAATATTTGACAGCCAGTGGTAGAAATCATCAGATAAAGTGGAAATAACTGCTGTTGCTTTCATAATTTGATCTGCATGTTTGTAAAGAAAATTGAGAATTGCATCTCTTGCTTCAAGGGAAGTCCACGTGAACTCGACAATATTCATTTGACCTGCTTCAGCCCATACATGTCCTTCTCCATAGCCTTTAATCGAATAGATCATTATTGCCTCAGGTTCGTTACTGCTATTTCTTGCCACGACTGCTTTCAATGCGAAGTTCTTAGTAAGCTCCCCCCATCGTTTATCGCTTCTCTTCACTGCACCATGCGTTCGTATGACCATAGCATCATGCAGTGCTCTTCTTATCTTGAGCATTTCTTCACCTTCTTCTCGTTTGGCTACATAACCATCTGGCAATTGTATTTCAGAGAGTGAATTTGGATTAAACTCAAGGATCCTCGAGGGTGGCATTTTCGCATAACCAATATCTCCGTAAAATGAGTCCTTGAACGGGTAAAGGGTGCTAGTTGCAAATCCAGCAGTCCTAAGGCTCTTGAAGATACTTATCATCAGCTCATGCGTATACCCCAATCTCCGTTGTTCAGGGGAGCTGGCAACCATTCCAATGCCCCCCATTGGTTTAAGAACACCGCGAATATTTTGCTCAAAATCAAGTACTCTAGCAGTCGCTACAGGAATACCATCAACTTCATTTAGAAAGAACTCATTGCCAATGAGATCCAATCTTTCGAGAAATGTTTCTCGAGATGTTTCAGGAATACTGTAGGCGTAGGATACAATATTCCAAATCACATCTTTATCATCTGATGTACACCGTCTGATTGACTCGACCATAATTCTTGAGGATAGTACAGACTACTAAAAGATGTTCTTCAGCGCTCTTTAATGTCCATTGCATAAGATTAGAGCTGCTTCTTCATAGTGGTTTTGATCACAGAATGCAGGGCTACGAAAAAAGAATATGAGAGCAACTCAGATTATGACACAACAAGGCTAGCCCCCTTGTTTAGAAATGTAGTACTACTTTTCATATTAGAGCAAATCCTTTTCAGTAGGTTTTGGAATGTATGAAGTTGTGAATCTTTGGATTCTCATAAAAGGAGGTTTGAAAACTGGCTGAATCAGGTGGAAAAACTCTAATAATCTCAGCTATGTTAATAATTGGTCTAATTATTGGCTTTGCTGTTGGTTATTTTACACCGACATTGATTGCCTCTGATGATTACGATGTAATCACAGCGCGTGGCACAATTCGTGTAGGGACTAACTCAGGTTGGCCGCCATTTGAAATGTTCAATACAACAACAAATCAACTGGAGGGATTTGATATTGACCTAGCTGAGTTGGTAGCGGATTATCTTAATGTAACTGTGGAATGGTTAGACATGGATTTCGATGCACTAATAGGTGCATGTCAAGCAGGAACAATCGATATGGTTGCTTCAGCGACATTCATTACAGCAGCACGATGTGAAGTCCTACAACCATTATGTTGGTACATTAGAACAAACGAGGTCATCGTTGTTTTGGCTAATTCAACGCTTGATGTTGGCGATATTACCGATCTTAGTGACCTTGTGGGATTGGACGTAGGAGTTCAAACAGCAACAGTTGAAGATGAAGAGCTATCAGCTATTACAGGTATGGAAACCACATTACATAGGTATCCCGTCGTTGAAACCATGTTCCAAGCATTGGGTTCAGGCGCTCTTGATGCCGTATACGTCGATGAACCTATTGTGGGTCTATACAGTACTGTCTATAGTCTTAAAATAATATTCACTGTGACTGCCCCACCAACTGCATTCTACATAAGATATGGCAGTGACAGACTGTCTGCAGCAATCAACAGTGCTATTGCTGAAGGATTTGCAGATGGTACTGTGGACGCGTTAATTGCAAAGTGGTTTGGGTGATAGTGAGTGCAAGAGGCGATAGGGCTCTTAGATATTCTCTTATTGATTATGATAAGAGGGCTCTCAACGACTCTTGCTCTCACCCTTATTTCTTTACTATTTGGTTTTCTTATAGGGACCGGACTTGCATTAATGCGCGTTTATGGCCCGATTGAATTACAATGGGTTTCTATCGGGTATGAAAAAATATTCAGAGGAATTCCATTACTTGTTCTTCTTTTCATTTTTGGGGCTGCATTACTAGGTCTTTTTACATGGGCGGGTTCTTTAACCAATGCAGTATTCGTTGCTGCCGTTTTTGCACTTGCATTAAGGAGCGCAGCATATCAATCTGAACTATTCCGTGGGTCGATAATGTCAATCGATCCTGGCCAGATGATGGCTGCTCAGTCCGTGGGAATGAATCAATACCAGGCAACTTGGCACATTATCTTACCTCAGGCTCTTAGACTCTCGCTTCCAGGATGGACAAATGAATATGCAGTCGTCATTAAAGATTCATCATTAGCTAGTGCAATTGGTGTGGCTGAGTTAATATATCAAGCTCAGGCATTCACGCTGGATTATCCAGCCCTCTTCCTTGGAATTATACTCGTAATTGCAATCATATACTTCGCTTTTACATATCCTGTCACAAAATACGTAGGTGAAAGTATGACAACAAAATTGAGAGAGCTTGGACTTGGAGGTGGCAAATGATGACGAAGGTCATCGAGGTAAAAGATGTATGGAAAGCATATGATACACTTGAGGTGCTAAAAGGAATATCTTTCGATGTATTCGAAGGAGAAGTAAAGGTAGTCTTCGGACCAAGTGGGTCAGGCAAAAGCACTCTGTTAAGAGTTATCAACATGCTGACACCCCCTGATAAAGGCGAAGTGCTACTTCGGGGACAAAGCCTAATGGATCCTCAGGCAGATCTTACTAAATTACGAGCCCATATTGGCTTTGTTTTCCAGAACTTCAACCTTTTTGCACATTTGAAAGCAATAGACAACGTCAGTATTGGACCTCATCTAGTGCTTGGCAAGACAAAGGAGGAGGCGCACGATATCGCGTTTAAGGCATTAGAGAAAGTCCGAATGAACGATTGGGGTCATCACTATCCTGCGCAATTGAGCGGAGGTCAGCAGCAACGTATAGGAATCGCAAGGTCTCTGGCTATGAATCCAGACGTAATTTTGTTTGACGAGCCAACATCCGCACTTGATCCAGAGCTTATAGGTGAGGTACTGCAAGTTATGCTTGATATAGCAAAAGAAGGAACAACAATGATCGTGGTTACGCACGAACTGGGATTTGCACGGGCTGTTGCTGATGAGATGATATTCATGGATCATGGTGTCATCGTAGAAACAGGTACACCTCAACATTTCTTCCAGAATCCCAAATCCGAGAGAGCAATAGACTTCCTCCACAAGTTGGAGGTATTATACGGACAAGCAGAAACTGATATTGAATCGTGAAAAATTGAGGGATCCAATTGAGACCTACATCACCGAATCAACTCATCGGAATGTTGCAGATAAACAGGATAGTAGAATACCTTCCTGATCTTTGGAATGGATTATCTATGACAATGGGTTTGTATCTATTTGCTCTTTTTCTCGGGCTCGGTCTTGGAATAGTATTGGCCATCGGACGACACTATGGAGGTCCTATAGTATCTAGAATTTCTACAGCGTATATTGAGTTTATGAGAGGCACACCACTACTGGCACAGATTCTAGCCATCACTACACTTCCCCTTGCGCTTAATCTTGATACCTCATGGCGGATTATCCTTCAGGATATATTTGGGACTCCACGAATTACCGTAGACATCACTATTCTTCTGTGTGCAATTACACTAGGCTTAAACAGTGGAGCATATCAAGCGGAGTATTTCCGAGGTTCGATGGCGTCTATATCAGGTGGCCAAACACTTGCAGCAAAATCAATTGGTATGACAAAGCGTCAAGAAATCAGACATATAGCGCTGCCGCAAAGCCTCAGACGCGCAATACCTGCTTGGTCAAATGAAGCCGTCTATCTTCCCAAGTACACCACGGTTGCATATTTTGTTGGTGTCCCTGACCTATTTAGTGCAGCAAAATTAGCAGCAGGCCGTACGTTTCAATCACTCACTGTATATTCATTGGTTGCAGTTATTTTCCTGGTTCTTATCACCGCCATCTCTTGGATATTGAGCCGTATTTATAATCGTGTTAAAATCCCCGGGATTTAAACTCTAAAAAGGAACAAAAGCGCTTCTACAAAACTTGCGTCATTCCTGTCAACTATAACTCATTATGAATAAATAGGTTTCATTCCTTACTCATTCTGTTCATACCTTTACGAGATATTAGCTGATCTCCATTTCCTTCCTCAATGTTTTCATATCTAGAAAAGACAAAAAGAAGATCAGAGAGTCTGTTGATATATCGGATGAGTTCTTCGTTGACAGGATGAATT
>JAEOUM010000093.1 GCA_016839275.1 Candidatus Thorarchaeota archaeon | reverse complement strand
CATCGTAATCGCAGAGGTAGAAAAGCAATTCGTGGACGAATAGAATTATCCATAGGAACAAGGTTTTCAATAGGTGTATTATTGCGACTGGTAGGTGCCGGTACTGGACTCGAGATTGAAATACAAAGAATCCATTTTTGATGCTCACGTTCATGGACTTGATTCTTATGCCTTAGATATACTAGCTGGTGTTGAAAACAAGTACGGAGTCCAGAAAGCTGTTTTGATATGTCATAGTCATGACATCAAAAAATATGCAGAGAGAAAATATCCAGGCCGTTTTATCTTTGCAAAATACTTCTCCGGGGCATTTCGATTTACAGAGGGTGTTAGACCAATGCTGAGAGAAATTGCCACTCTCAGGGAAGAAGGATATCAACTGGCAAAAATGCAATCAGCACCCATTATGCGCGGCCGTGCCTCTGCAGATCGAGACACCCTTAGGATGGATAGTGATGATATGGCATGTTTCTTTGATGCCTTAAAGGATGAAGACATCCCATTCATACTTCATTTATCAGACCCAGACACCTACTATGCCTCAAGATATACAGATAAGACGCATTATTCAACAAAAGAGAGAGACCTTAACGAACTCGAGGGAGTTCTTCGTAGATATCCCGATATAAAATTCCAGATTGCCCATTTTGCTGCTCAGTCTGAGATTCATAGACTAGACAATCTTGGAAGATGGTTTGATACATATTCGAATTTCAATGTGGATACAAGCTCTGCAAGATGGCTGTCTCGAGAGCTTAGTAAAGATCCAAAGAGAGCGAGAGATTTCTTCATTAAGTATTCAAATAGAATGCATTTTGGTACAGATTGTGTTGCATTCACACCAGAGCGAGATTATTATGAGGGTCGTCATCGTGCTCTCCGCTTGTTATTTGAAACGGATATCAGAAACGAACCTCTACCATTTACAGATAATGATACGATTAATAGTGGTGGAACCTACATAAACGGACTTCATCTGCCAGAACCAATTCTTGATAAGATTTATTGGAAAAATAGTCAGACGTTCTTCTCAGACTTGTTTCCGTAGTTCCTAAACCCGAATTATGGAGTGATTATCATTGTAGTTGTCCATATCTGCGGATTAGACTTAGAATAGCATACCAGTACTAGAAAATCAAGGAAAGGCATGTAATAGCACCTTCACATTTCTCAAACTCACTCATATCCACTTGAATGACTTCGAAACCTGCTTGCTCTACCATTTGGATTGATTTCGGATGTCGTGATGACATCAAAACGTGGTCATTAATAGTGAGAGTGTTTGCTGCATACTCTTCTTCTACAGGAATGATCAGTTTTTTGAACTTTTCAAGAACAGGATGATTCGCAAAACGCTTGGTGACGACAATAGTATCATCATCTATGAACGTAACATAGCTCTTGAGATGGACGATTGAGGAATCTTCAATTACTTCGATTTGCGCTTTCAAAAACTCGTAGGCTTGTGAAACTCCCTCATGGTTTGTTCGCTCCGTTATACCACTTATCAATGAGTCAGGCAGATGAATAACATCGCCACCTTCTATTGTTCCAGGCGCCTTGATTCTTGACAAATGCTTATACTTCCGAAGAATTTTCTCAATCGAAGCCTCCTCACCATGGCGACTCTCTTTCGCCATGCGCGTCATGACAGCATCTTCTCTGAATATGATAGCAGTATCTTCAACAAAACAGGAATCAGGGTGTTCCACATCCACGGGCAATTCAATTAGATCAAGACCCAATTCTGAAAGAATCCTACAATATTCCTGATGCTGTCTTTGGGCTAGTGTGAGATTTAATTGACTATGAAGTGGATGGGACGATATACATTTCTTAAAGGTCGGAGGAGGAGGACGTACAATAGCATATTTCATCGTCATAATCAAACCAATTTAATGCAATTTGCCCAGATAAGTACTATTTCTTACGTGGTTTCTTTGTGATATACTCTGTAAGCTCAGCTTGTTGAATAGGTGCAAATCTCCAACCTTCACCATTTGGAGACCGTTCGACGACTTCTTCGCGTTCCATATTTCGAAGATGATAGAGAACCGTCGATGACGTGACACTAACATTTCCTACAATGTCAGATGTCTTGCTCCATGTTTCTTTGTCAAGATTATCAAGTATCTTGGAACGTGTCAATAAACCACGACGCACATTGCGAAGTCGCAATAGGTAAGCAAGACGATGAACTTTCAGTTAAAAACACCATTTAGAGTATTGTAGCCTGCGACTTTGAACTTTTGGTTACTTTAATGGTGTACCTATTAGGTGCAAGAAAGCTGCAGGTTCATTGCCTTCAGATATTGGACGTATCCGATAACTCGGATAAGTATGGCTTAGTTTTGCTGCAACTCGGGTACCAAGTAGCTTTTCGAATATTGCAGCGTTCTTTCCTCTCCAGAGATATATGGTCTTGGTTGAATGAATAATGTAGACGAGGACCTTGTTTGTATCAACAGTCACGGTCTCTCCTTGGAACTCAATCATTTTAGCTTGGGAGTCGATCTCAAACGCTTCGACCATAATTCTCTACCTCCAAAATGTGACTCTTTCACTCTTATGACGTTTTGGTGCGAGTATATTGAATATCTGACATATTGTTATAACTATCATGGCATTATACAAAACCAGAAATCTTCAGTTCATAGCTGAAAACGTGGAGCGAGAGCCATTTGTCAGGACAAGGAACCTCTGGAATAAAATTCATAGATAGGGAGCTCAGAAGGATTGATTTCAACATTGGAGGACTCACTGTTTCGTTTCCCTTGAATGCGATTCCAGATCTAGTGTATGAGGCTATGGCAAATGCTGTCAATAGGACGGCTGACCCACCTGAAACTCTGAATGAGTTATACGTTTCAACACTGATGAAGCCAACAGTCTCTACATTAAATGCGTCCAATATCTTCCCAATTAATTCAGCAAAGAAAGTTATCAGGTTGACATTAACAGATGAAGCTCTTCAAGAATCAATACATGAGCTTGAAGGTATGGAACTTTCTTTCCAAGGACGTCCATTCGAAGAAACTCGGGATGAACGTATCGACCTCTATCAAAAAATAATGCTTGATGATAGAAAGATAGATCGTTTTAGGTTTGGATGCGTCGAAATGTATGGCGACCAAACCTATCAAAACATCCTAAGAGACCCAAGAGTTTCACTAAACTTGTACTGGACCCAAGAGAAGTGGCCTCAAGCACTCAGTTACCAGATCAACTGTGTAGCTGAGATTGTTCCACCAGGCGATCCTTTCTATAGATACATGCGACTGATGCGAAGAATCTTCAGTCCAACGCTCATCGACCTCAGAGATACAACTGACTATATTTGTGCCTACAAGTTTTGGGTCTGTGAATCAAAAGATAAATCACTGGCAGAAAAAGCTGGATTCGTCCCATGATTTAATAATTGGTAATCCTCAATAGCTTCGCAGGGAGTTCCTCGACTGAGTTAATCTCTAAAACAACTCCATGAGCTTTCTTTGCTAGACTTTGGGCAGCCTGAGGATTATGCTCGTGTGCAGGTACAAGAATGATCATTTTTATCCCAAGAGGTTTCATTCTCTCTGCGAGATCTTCACACACCTCCTGGTCACTCAAATACATATCAGTGCTGAATATGAATATCTTCTCTTTAGCTCTCGTGTCTTCAAAATTTCTGAGAGCAAGCTTCATGGATTCTTGACCACCGGTTCCCCCTCCAGCCCGTGCTTCCAAGAGATCTGATGCCACTTTCTCAATTGATATGTTCCTGTTAGCAATCTCCTTAACAACATGTGTCATATTATCAAAAAGGACTGCTCCAAAATCATCTTTCTTGACTCCATAGAGTCCAGCCATGACAGAGATTGCCAGCATTCCAAGTTTATTTGGTGAGTCCATTGAGCCGCTCTTGTCCAACGCCCAATAAAACGCACGATGACCCATGTAGGTCTCTGTAACCAGAAAATCCGAGGTTTCTATAATCTTGAAATTGGTTCTGCCCTCAGCTAGAAGTAAATCAATTGTCTCTTCAAGATTAATGAGATCAATTTCATCTCCAATTCTGAAGGGTCGGACTGTGGTGGATTCTTGAATCCCCCCAAGCATGCTGCTTCCCATTGTTTGTTTAGCATACCTCATACCAAGATCTATCAACAGCCTTTTTGCAATGTCGCGCAACTTCTGCTTTAATTCAGGAGGAAGTTCGTCTCTATATGTATACCAGATCTTTATGATATTCGTGGCAGGACCACCAAGAAGACCGCCAAGTGCCATATTCGCTCGGTCTTTATCGTAAGGTTGACCTGTTGAGCCAGATTGCTGAGCCTGGTATCCATATCCACGGCGATGCATCCCTGAACCTTGCGTACCCATAGCAGCATGCAGATCCTCATGGGCAACAGCGCCAAGAGCACTCTGATTTCCCATCTGTGCAGCGATATCTCCAAGTTGTCTCAATTGCTGCTGAGAGAGTCCCGCTGAAGACATGAGGCTATGCAACCGTTCAAAGTCTTTCATTCCCGCCTGTATGAGCTTCTTGATGACCTCGAAAGAGGGATTGATCAGTTCCAGAATCTCTTCTTCTGTCATCCCAAGTCTCTCACCCGTCTTCCTGATTGTATCAGTGGAGGGAACCTGACCAAGTCTAGATACATGCTTTACAGTCTGACGAAGATGCTGTTTAGTCGGAGACCTTTCCACAGCCCCGTTAGCAAACTCCTTCATGGCTTCATCCCATTGCTCTTTCGTGGCTTGATCTGGTAGGTGCTCTTGATGTGGTTGATTCTGAGCAAGAGTAGATCTTAGAAAATCAGAGGGTGAGGATCGAGAGTCTGCGCTTTCAATCAGACTTTGTGTCTGCTTCTCTACCAAATTATTCCAGCTCGCGTTATTACGAGCGTTCTCTGCCAGCTGTCGCATATCTACTCTATTGCTAGCGCCGGAATCAAATTGTTGATCATATTGGTCTAGGAGGTCATCCATGATGTCCTTCCCTGTAGCATCTTTGATTTTTTGAGCAAAAGCAGCGGCATCACTAAGTGAAAATTGTTGAGGTGCATTCTTTATGAACTTGTCAAGATTAGCAGGAATCCTTCCCAGTTCTCTAGCATAGTCTGCAGCCTCACTGAGGTCGTCTAACGCATCTTGTAGCTTTTGGTCCATTGCTTTTTGCTGTTCTGGTGTGAGAGAGCCAAGCTCCTCCATATGTTTCAGTGCTCGGGCTGCAGTGGTCGTGTCTCTCTCTGCAAGTTCTGCAAAACGGTCTTCAATATCAGGGTCTCCTCTCAGAGAACTTGCAGCTATCTGCTCTGCAGCATTTGGCGAGTTGCAGACATCATCAAGACAGTCTAATGGCTGCGAGTTCTGGATGTCTTTTGTCGAGAGACCTCCAAAATGCTCCATTAGTTCCTGAGCAGCAGTTTTTTTCAACTCTTGGTGACTTGTTATGCCCCGAAGCACAATCTCTCCATCGGTTAGATAGTCGTGAGCAGCATTATAGAGTCGTTTATCTCGCTTCTTTCGTAGTTTCAGTAGATACTCATATCCTGCCTCGACCTTGTCCTTCTTGATGATTTTTGCCAGTTCTTGTTCACGTCGAATTTGATCCATTACCTTTGAAAGAGCATCTGACTTTCCTTGTTGAATGACTACCTGTTGCTGGTCAGGGTTGGGTTTCTTCTCCTCCTTCTCGCGGCCTAGGAGAATGTCTTCAGCCACCTCTCGAGCAATCTTCTGATCTGGAGGAAAGGTTGTATAAATTGCAGCATCTAGGAAGTCTTCAAGGGTCAGCTTTCCATTCCGGAAATATCGAGCAGAGAGAAGTTGAGGAATTGACTGTGTCTGTCTAACACTTGGTTTCTTTGTCACATCTTTCCTCATCCGCATCCGTTTTGTAAACTCATGAGCGAAGTGGGGTGCATTGCTTGGTAGCGGAGAGATCTTGGGCTGAGTTGCCATTCAGATTAGCTCCCGAGACTCCTCCGAACCAATGAGTTCACTGCGGGTTCTGCATCAATACCGGGTCTGAAGCGCAGTGCCCCAACAAGAACGTAGGTTGCTGCTGATGATAATGTAGCATGTGAGATGGTCTTCTCCTTCTGACGTTTTGTCATCTCAGCAGAAAGTCTTGCAATGGAGATACCTGCCCGTATGCTCGCAGGAATCTCAATGTCTGTACTCACCCGTGTAGCGGATACGAGTCCATAGATCTTTTCCAGAACAGCATCAGAGAGTGTGTACTCAGGGCTGTTCATTTTGATAATCTCTAGTTCAGTTTCCTTTCGCGGGTAGCCTAATCGTATCCAGACGCGAATACGGTCTCTGAGCGCTTCACTTAACCTGTGTGCCCCACTCATCTCTTCAGGGTTCATGGTCAAAACTGGGAAAAAGCCCTCGCTCGCCTTTATTCTACCCAATCGTTGAACGCTGATAGAGCCTTCCTCAAAGGGGTCTAATAGCGAGTTCTGAACATACTCACTGAGTCGGTTCCCTTCGTTGAGACCAAAGACACCCCCGAAGACCATGCTCTTAAGCAAGGGACCAGGCTCAAAGGCTTCCAATGAGAATCCCTTGTTGAGAACTATGCTGGGATTGAATGCGCCAGTTAGGTGAGAAGGTCGAACTCCTTCATCACCAGTTACCCAGTACAAATCACGATTTGTCTTCTCAGCATATGCTCTGAGGATCAAGGTTTTTCCAACCCCAGGCGGACCTATTATGCCAGGGATGAGGTGTGCATTCTCGCAATCCTCTAGAACGTCAAAAGCGTCTGCGTATTGCTCCTTAATGACAATACGAACCTTTTCCTTCTGAGCCGCTGCTAGCCGTTCCTCGAAATTCTTTTTGAATTGTAGCATCTCATTCTGCAACATAATGCCCCCATTATATCATAATAGATGTAACTTAGTGGGGTATATAATCATCCCTCTTTCAGACCGAGGAGTTTGATAAGGGTTACCTCTCCGGCGGAAACACAAGATTATACATCACCAAGCTCAGGATAGGCATAGAGAGCTGGCTGTCCTCCAGTGTGCCAGAATACAGTGGGGGTATCAGACGGAATATCTCCATTAAGAGCCATTCTGATAAGTGCGAGACCCGCCTTTCCAGTATATACCGGGTCAAGGATTATGCCATCCATCTTCGCGAACATATCGAGAGTGGTCTTGACTCCATCGCTCAATATTCCATAACCATCGCCAATGAAACTGTCATCCACATGGATCTTTGGCTTGAAGGCGCCAACTTCTGGGTACTCATCAATGATGCGTGAAATGAGATTTTGCACCCGACTCTTTGTTGTCTCAGCATCACTGAGAACACTCACTCCGATAATATCAATATCAAGATCAAGCATATGAGCACCAATGATAATGCCTGCCAAAGTACCTCCAGTTCCAGTAGGCACAATTATCTTGCCTGGCATGAACTGCTCCTTCTTTGTCTGTGTGAGAAGTTCTTCCATTGCAATTGCATACGGAATCGTACCCACAGGCATTTCCGCGCCAGCAGGAACTGCATAGGGATTAAGACCAAAGTCTTTCAAGGTCTCAATCACTTCATTCAAACGAGTATTAAGTGTCATCAATCCATCGTTGGGATAGAACTTTATCTCTGCCCCCAACATCCGGTCCAAGAGTAAATTTCCTGTATAATGTGCAGGTTCCTCTCCACCAAGAAGTAGAATGCATCTTAGCCCTGCTACAGCACATGCTGCTGCAGTCTGTCGACAATGATTACTCTGAACACCGCCTACTGTAACAAGGGTATCTGCTTTGTTCTTTCGAGCATCACCCAAGACATACTCAAGTTTTCGAACCTTATTGCCTCCAAAGGAGAGGCCAGTCTGGTCGTCACGTTTAATCCATAGTTCATCAAGACCGATTGAATTACCTAGATTCTTTAGTCTATGAAGCGGAGTTGGTAAGAATGCAAGTTTTTCACGTGAAAGGTCATCAAACATTTCATCCAGCGGCTCCTGTCAACCAAGAAATGGTCAGCATTAATATTGCAGTCACAATTCCTGCAAAGAGCGTCTTTGCGCCATATGACCACATATTCTTTTTCGAGACCGCTCCAAGGAATAGACCTAGGACAAATAGTAGCGTCATGCAGATTCCTATTGAAATATAGAACGCAATATGGTAATCAAGAATACCAGAGGGAACGAAGAACAGTGGAATAATGATTAAGAAAGCAGCTATTGCTGGAGAAGCACCATCAACAAGTGCTACAACTACTGAAGTAGTCCTGCCTGCCTTTGCGTACATTGAATCGCTCATATCAGTCAACATGGCACGTCCTAGATCTTCTACCGCACGATCCTGTTCTGCACTTTCTGCAAGATACGAACCACTGAATCCTGAAATTGCCATAGCGATACTCGTTCCAAAAGCAGCTAGGAGTATAGCAGAAAATCCAGGTTGAGGATTCAGGGGATTGATTGTAAGGAGTCCTCCCAGAATGAGACCAAGCATTGTGAGTGCCCCATCGAACGCATTCATTGCCAGATAGCGTCGTGCAATTTCCACACCTTGTGTGAGTTCTAAAGCCCTCATAATTCGATGGACAAGCCCGCTTTCATGAGCGGGGTATGTACTATTTGTGTCTTCAGTGTCAGCCACGAAAACCGTTTCTCCGTGAGATAGATTTGCGCCTACCTACCTATCTTCAGTTATAAGTTAAATGGCTGTCCCTCAAACATAGAAGCTCTGTTAAAATAGCTTACCAGATAAATGTGAATAGACCACCATAAAACGCGAGTAATGCAATGAGCAGAACAAGCAAGATCCCTGCACATAACAAGTAAAGCCAACACTCACAGATCCGTGTGCAACATCCCTTACTCTGTTGTGGTTTTGGTGGCTGCTGAGAACCATAGTCGCCAGGCATGGGTATTTCGGTCAATCTTGGAACCCCTTTTCATTCTGCGAATGTGTTGTTTACGTACATCCTGCTTATGAGGATTTTTAGCCTCTATAATTAACAGTGTATTATTTCTAGAATCCAAGTGATTTGCAGACGCATATGTTTTAAGCGTTCAAAATGAAGAACGAATATTGCTTGTAGCAATAATGCACGCGTGATTCGAGGAGAAGAGTATTGCCAGAGGAAAATAAGGTCTATACAATTTTTGACAGACCCAAAGGACTCAGATTCATCGGTCTCCTGCAAATGGCATTTGGAGCTGTCGGGCTTCTAGCTACTATAGGATTAATTGTTGCTTCCATAGTTGGAAGTCCTGAGTTGCCTGGAGGAATCGGATTTGTCTATGCAGCTCTTGTTTTTGTGGGAGTAGCAATACCGTGTTTAATCATCGGTAACTTTGTGGATGATCTAAGAAGGAATGCGGTAATCGCCCAAATCATCTACAGCCTTGCTGCAATGGGACTTGCTGGACTCTTCTTATTCTTACGTGGTCTTCAGTACATATGGACCGTACCACTCTTCCAGATTGAGCTTGTAATTGCCATAGGAAATCTCTCGGCATTCATAGTGGCTACGCAAGCATTTGTCATTCTATATCTCATTCTTACATGGGACAGCGCAGTCCCACCAGCAGGAGCCAAGGTGATTCGTGACAGGGGAGAAGCAAGGAGATATGAACAGGACCTTGTACCATTACCTTTCACTCCAGCAGTTCTATCCTCGGATGGCGTAACTGAACTCTCGGATGACGAATCAAAACATGTTCTTGAGATTCGTAAGGAGTATACCGTAGAAGGTATGGCAGTCCTCTGCTCAAATTGTGGTGGAGCAACTCCACTTACCAAAGTTGAGAGGAATAGGCTCAAATGCGATTATTGTGGAGTCACTCTCGGGGTTAGTAGTGTCTTTGTTCCTTGTGAGAATCATCCAGAATACTTGGCAGCAACTACATGTGCAGTCTGTGGAAACCACTTCTGCAGGAAATGTCTTACAGCTCAAGAACCCCCTGTTGATGAACGATGGGCAGGCTCGACTATCTTCATGTGTCGGAAATGTTTTGAAGGGCGATACAGACCTGCTGTAACAACCACTTCTTTTGTCGTACCGATAGACAAGCTATTCTCAACTGCTGGCTCAAGATTCTCATCTGTTGGGAGGATTTACGGACGCTTTCTTGGAGCCTATGGCAGTGTAATGAAACATCTATGGCGGGTTCCATTAGAACTCCTTGCTAGTCTTGGTAAGAGCGGAGGTGGGAGTGGTGGAGATAATTGTGTAGGCGCATTGATCATGATAGTAATCATAATCATTGCGATACCAATCCTAGCTGGGATTCTGCTGCTAGTCGGTGCAATCATCATCATTCCATTTCTGTTCTATGCGGGTCTTATTGCAGTAACATTCGAAGCTATAAAGGTAATTAGAAAGACAGACTTTCAGTCAATAGATACTGTTCGTATCCAGAGCATTGTTGAGAAGAAGAAGCAAAAGCAGAAGCAATCCAAGATGAGACCTGTCACAAGATCCTGGGAGAGTGATTATGAGAGGATACCTTCTGAAGCACGGAGACGGCAAATGGAGGAGCATCGGCGAAGCGAGGAGGAACGTCGAAAGCGGATATATGAAGACAGACGTCCTGCTCAAACATTTTGGGGGGAGAGATAATGACAACAGAAGTGGATGTTATTAGCTGCCCTGTTTGCGGAGGAAAAGTCCTCATAGAATCAGATGATAAAGTGAGTCACTGTGGATACTGCGCAAGTCCGGTCTTGGGACCCGATCAGAGTAGAATGTGTGTAAACCATCCTGGAATCCTTGCCAAAGAAGTTTGCAATGTATGCGGCGACCTTTTGTGTGAAGATTGCTTTGAGAAACGAGTCGGTGATTATGGAGGTAAGCTTCTCACGATAGTGAACTGCAGTAAACCTTCATGCGTATCTGAAAGTGAGTGGGCAAAATCCCTTAATGAAGAGTATCAACGTCTTGCCAATATGGATTGGGCTGACAGGGCGGATAATATCATTCTCCGAATCACAGGAGGAGGAGCTGTCATAATGATGATCTTTGAGCTATTCTTCATTTTAGGCATGCTCTACATGCAATATTTCACATCCCTGGGCAGTCTATTCCCTCAATGGACTATTGCTGGAATAACCATTCCGGGACTTCCGGTCATCGCATTGATGATTATGGGCAACCTGCTTGGCGCATTACTCCTTCAGACCTCACTGCAAGTGTTTGTTCATGATCGTCAGTTCACTTCAGGATTGCTTCTATTGTTTCTCGTAGTCATTGAGTCAGCCTTTCTTCTTTGGAGAGGATTATACTTTAATCTCAGGCAACTTCCAGACCCAACATTCTTGCTAGTACTTCTTACTGCCTTCATTATTGGAGCATTCTTGATACTAGTTGGCTCGCTAGGTGCTGTCTACATTGGCAACAAGAAACGGATTCAAATGAATAGAGCGAAGGACAAACTCGGACTCTCTGGATGATTTAGTATCATAATCATAAATTGCAGAAATATTTCATGTAGATACATCAAAGAGATCGATTAATCGGAACCTCTCCACATCTATTAGACCTAGGTCAGTAATCTTTAGCTTAGGGATAACAGGGAGGGAAAGAAATGCCATGGCCATAAAAGGTTCATCAAGAGGAGTTCCAAGATCATGCGCGGCATCCTTGAGTAGTTTTAGTTTCTCGCTTACATGTTCCACATTTTGATCGGACATTAAACCAGCAATGGGCAAGGGAAGTGATTCGATTACCTCTCCATTATTTACGATAGCTATGCCACCTTGCATTCTTACGATCTGAACAGCAGCAGCTATCAAGTCAGTATCATTTGTTGCAACTGCTACGATGTTGTGACTGTCATGTGCTATAGAGGAAACCATAGCTCCTTCCTTTATCCCCATTCCATGGACAAAACCTACAGCTCTGGGTTCTGATGCGTTGTGTCGCTCAATTATGGATACCTTTGCGATGTCGCGGTCTACATCAGGCATTACAAGTCCATCGACCACTTTGACTTCTTCGATAAGTCGTTCTGTAATTATCTGGTTGGGAATCATGCCGATTACATTCATGTGTGTTCCCCGAGCTCTCACCTGGAAGTCTTCTGGCTCCAAGTAATGTATATTGACAGACCTTCTTAATCGAGGTTGGTCTTTTATGCCAAACTCCTGGACCATCTTTCCTTTCTTAGCAACAAGTACGCCTTGTTTGTAGACTCTATTGACTTTTGCAGTCTCGAGGTTATCTAGGACAACTAAGTCGGCATGATAACCTGGAGCAATCGCTCCTGTATATTGCAGACCATAATGTCTTGCAGTCGAAATTGTGGCAACTCTGATGGCTTGAACCGGATCAACACCATACTCCACAGCAGATCGAATCATGCTGTCAATATGACCTTTTGTTATCAAGTCAAGGGTATTCCGATCATCTGTAGCAAAACTGCACTGTAGTGCTGTATATGGCGTTATAAGCGCAGCAAGAGCTTCAAGGTTCTTCGCTGTGGAGCCTTCTCGAATGTGAATGTGCATCCCTCTTGATAGCTTACTTCGGGCTTCCTCGAGTGTCGTGCATTCGTGCTCAGATGTGATTCTCGCAGCTGCATAAGCATTCAAATCGTAGTCTTTTAGCCCTGGTGCATGCCCGTCAATTCTCTTTCCCATCTTGAGTGCAACAGATATCTTCTCTAGTATTTCTGGATCCCTGTAAATCACGCCAGGATAGTTCATTACCTCAGCAAGACCGAGAACATAGTGCTCAGTCATGAGTGGTTTTATGTCTAGAAAATCAAGAGCAACACCATTCGTTTCAAGATCGGTAGAGGGAACACATGAAGGGAGCATCATGTAGAATTCGAGAGGTCCTCCTCTCATACTTTTGCTCATGTACATAATGCCTTCCATTCCCAAGACATTGGCAATCTCATGAGGATCAGCAACGACAGCACCAGTTCCGTGAGGAACAACTGCGCGAGCATATTGAATTGGCATGACCATTGATGACTCAACATGAACATGACCATCGATGAATGAAGGCGCGACAAACTTTCCCTTAAGATCAACGACCTCTTTTCCACTGTACTCGCCAATCCCAGCAATGAATGCACCATCAATAGCGATGTCTCCGGGAGTAATATCTCCAGAGAACACATTCACTACATTTGCATTCTTTAATACAAGACCAGCCCGTGTTCTTCCAGATGCAACATCAATCATCTGTTCTAGAGGGTAATCATCAGCACGACCTAGAAACATCACTTATCACACTCGAATCAAATAGATTCCACAATGAAAAGGGTTTCTCAAGATGCTCTCCAATCCCGAGAGAGGGATACAAAAGGAGGGAAATACTCTAACAACAAGACTCACCTATCAATCAGGATGAACATCGATTGGAGAAGAAATAGGGTGCGGTATGAATGCGTCAAAGCAAAGTCTCTACTCTCAAAGAGGGAGATGCTTGCTGAGGACTGGTTTCACATCAATCGATCACTCAATGCCTATAGAGGGTGTGAGCATGGCTGTGTATATTGTGATGGTATGAGTGAGTATTATCATGTTGACAACTTCACTTCACACATTCGCATAAAGGAAAACGCACCTGAAATCCTTAGAAAGGAATTGAGGAAGTTAGGGTTTTCGTCTCAACAGGAGTTGGAAACCGAGACTCTGTGGTCCTTCCTTCCCGAAGATGATGCAACACGGCTTACTATGAACACACCACGTAGAATTGTTATAGGTGTCTGTGGAGGAGTGTCTGATGGATATCAACCAGCTGAGAAGGAACACAAGATCACTCGCCAGATATTGGAAACTCTTCTTGATTTCAGACTTCCAGCAATGATTCTTACAAAATCTGACTTGGTCTTACGGGATATAGATCTCTTAAAGGACCTGAATGAAGTGGCATTTGCTAATGTTGTGTTCACAATAACTCTTCACGATGATAACAAAAGGAAAATAATAGAACCAAGAGCGTCGTCAACGCCAGATCGATTTGCAGCTCTTAAAGAGCTAAGAAAAGCAGGAATTTTTGGAGGAGTGATGGCAACTCCTATCGTACCTTGGATTGGAACAACATACGAAAACATGGAGGGCCTAGCTAGAGAAGCAAGAGCTGCAGGGGCGGAATTCATTCTCTTTGGAGGAATGACTCTCAAGCCAGGTCGACAGAAGGATCATTTTCTATCAGTCATAAGGAGGCATTTCCCTGAAAAGGCTGATAAAATTAGGTCTATCTATGCAGACGATAATAGATACGGAAATCCAATGTGGAAAAGACAACCTATCAATACAATGTTACTTGGGCATGAGATTTGCAAGAAGGTTGGGATTCGAGATAGGTCAGTTCGCCATAAACTTCCTTCAGAGCATGAAGCTAACTACCAAGTTCTTGGAATACTACTAGACATCGTGTTCTATCAGAGATATATGCTGGGTAGACCGTGGAGTATGTGCAAACCATTTCATGACTTATCTATTAAGCTTGAGAAAGGAGTAGAGGATTTGAAGGTATTACTTGAAGAGGGACGACTTAGGGAGGGATTATCCATCAATGATGAATTAGCAAGTATTGTGCGTCAAATTATAGAAAGAGGTACCTGTCAATATATGGAGAATTTGCTATCCAACTTATCTGAATACGAAATTGAAAATCAAGCGCTTGTTATCTCTGATGAGGAAAGCGGTGATTAGAAAAAAAGAGAAGTTCTGACCCGGAGAAGTCCGAGTCAGATTTAGTTTCTATTTCTTGAACTTCTTCACGTATACAACTGCTACAACGACTATAACAACCGCGCCTATACCCAAAGGCAATGCTATACTACCAAGTAGCGCGAGCAAATCTCCTCCAGCTGCAGGAGCAGGTAGGAGCTCTAATGCGTGAGTCGGTAGCGGAGTAACCTCTATCCAGAGGAAACCTTCTGCAGCATCAGCGCGATTTACACGCATGTCGAGGTATACAAGATCTGAGATGGCTCCGAATTGAAATGACCAATAGGATACTACTCCAATTTCTGTATCATCTAGATCGGCGTCACCGACATAGTGCGTCCTGTGGTCATACGGAGTGTAGATTTCATACCATCCAAAGGAAGCAGCATCTGCAGACTTAATGGACACATTGTACCAAGTACCTGGTGTAGTATTCAACTGAAGCGAATAATACTCGTCAGTTGTATCTACAAGCGGATATACTAGAGTGAAGTTATAGGCATTAGAACTAGTTGACACATCGAGAGTTGCCGTATTATCAAAGTCATCATATGTCACGTCGACCCAGCCGATTGTGAAATTCATTGCAAAGTCAGGGTAGGGATCACCCACACCAAGTGTGTTGTTGTATGGGTACACAACAAGTGTAATCATTGCATACTCATCACTCCACATTCTTTCGCCAAGTGTGTATGTTACTTCACTAGGATCCGTAGAGTGCGGAATCGCTGAAGCGCCATCCCACCATGTACCCATGGTTG
>JAEOUM010000092.1 GCA_016839275.1 Candidatus Thorarchaeota archaeon | reverse complement strand
TAGTAGAGATAATTGTCATCAAGACACTTGTTCTTGCAGGCGGAGTAAGTCAAATCAATATGACTTTGACACCGGTCAATCCAATTGGCCCTCACGAACTTGTGCCAAATACTCCAGAACCGATCAAACTTCCACCTGGATTCTGGAACATCACAGACATCCATGACTTCCCATGGTCAAAGATCTTCGAGTTCGATTACACGATTGATTCAACTGATAATACCCTTGAGATCGTGGTACCACCTCCACCTGATTATGGTGCTAGTTTCTTTGACATCATGATTGAGGTTGATGGTTTTGCAACTGTTAATTACACCAATATTCCTGCGGCTACAGCAGATCCGTTTACTGTCATTTGGGATCCTTCAGGCGATTGGCCTCTAGGGCGATACAATATCACAATCAAGCAATCTACCAATGAGTCTTTGATTATAGGTACGGTTGAGATGGTGAGTTTCTATCCGGATGGATGGTCCTTCGAACAGCCTAGACATCATGACTATGGTGATCTTATTCCACAGGACTCCATTCAGTTTAGAAGCACGGGATGTCAGTGGTTTACAACATTTCCATCAAATGCTTCGGCGTTCGAATACTTCCTAACAGTAGAACCAGAATTTGAACTTACAGCGGACTGGAATATGGAACTCTATATCGCTACAGATCCAACTGCTCCGATACGCTCAACCGTGGGAGATTACGTCGCAGGTGATTGGCCAAGAACACTCAGTGTCCCAACAATTCTTGATCCTGATTATTCAGAGGATGGTTACATTCTCAGGGTTATTTTTGGAGGAGAATACGCAATTGGTATGTTACAACATGTAGTCGACGACTTACCTGGGGTCTCCTTTGACAAACCACTCTGGTACACAATTCTAGCAACGCAGTATTTTGGAATCCCTATACCATATCCAGCTGGAAGTATAATCTATATCAACTGTTCTGCAGCACCAGGTTCCTATTATATAGGAATAAACGCAACAATAACAGACCTTACAATTTCTTTGTTAGATGGCGGTGTCTTGTCGCCATTCAGCAATACTGGTACTGGTTTGTACGAAATGGCTCCTATGACAACGACGAGCATGATAACTATCATCATCGAAATGGGTGCTCTCGTTGGAGAACTTCTTTGGATATGGTCTTCAATCAGCTAGCATTCGGGGGGTACTCTAACCCCCTTTCTTCTTTCATATTGGCATTCCATATCTCTATGCTATTTTTTCCTATGTGCTAGTAATTTTGGTTTGCATCATTTTCGATGAGAATGACAAAAAAAGAACGAGGAGGCAGAATCTGCCTCCGTCAATGATTTACTTCCTGACTCGAAGTGCTATTGCTGCAATAACAACAACACCGATAACGCCGCCAATAAGAAGTAGTGTGGGTGTATCAATCAAAGGAAGACTAGAGGATGACTCAACTCCGAGTACCGGATCATACACGAGGGTTTCGTCACCAAAGTTCTCAAAGGCAAGATACACCGACTCACCAGCTTCAAGGCCAACACCTTGACCATAGCTCGCCTTCACTTGTAGTGTGTTGTTGGCTGCCAAAGCTGTTGGCTCATATTCCATGTATCCATTGGAAAACTGAAACTTCGTCTCAGTCTTGTGGAATTGACCTGGTGGTGTTTCTGGCTGATTCGCGCCATGATTGCTTTCAGTAATGACGAACTGGAACACGAGAATCGAATCGTCATAGGTCCAGTTCCATCCATCGATGATGACATCGAATTTCACTTCACTTGGTGAGTCCATGTAGAAGTGTACACGCAACTGCACTGTGACATTAAATGAAGGTAAGGTGGGTAAATGAGTCCAATTGTACTCAGCACCCTCGGGTCGTGGATCAAATTCCTCAACAGATGTGAAATTGAAGTGAACTGCTGTAATGTTCTCACCGTCGGTTTCTGTCTGGAAACCACTGAACTCCCAGTCAGTTATCGGAAGAATGAATCTGGGTCCTACTAGTACGTCAACACCCCTAGTGAAGATGCCATCAGAATCAGTATCATTAGCTTCAAACAAGCTCACGAACTTCATATGATAGTCAATTGATGGATTAGTAGGGCTCCACCAGTGAAAGTGAGGTGAAGTATTAGCTCCAACAACTCGAATTTCTAAGCTATCGGTACTTAAGGTCACAATACCTGTAGAATGTTGATACTGTAACTGGTTGCTTTGGGCTGCAGCTGAGGGAAGTGTTATTCCCAGCATGACAACCGCCATTATTGCAATTATGATTTTCTTATAGTCCTGCAATAGATCACCGAGAATCATCCTGAATTGAATATATATAACGAATCTTGAAGGGAGAAGAAAAACATCGAACATTATTGACCATGATAGTGCTCTTTTTATAGAATAAAGGTTTATCAACCATTTTAACAGTTCTAAATGCCTTATTATTGTTGTAATGTATAGGGCACCATCTTGCTTTTTAGACCATATGAGTGCTTGCTGCATATGCCCAATCTAAAAGGACATCCTGAACTCATATCAAAAATAAGGGGTATATTCTTCGATTTACATCACACACTGACAAAAACTAGAGTTGATTTTTCTGGACTCACTCGAGAAGCGGCAGAAGTCGTGGGGATAGATATCAGTCATATTACTGATGTACAATTCAAGGATACATTCGCGCGGATTAATTCATGGATTATGAACTATCAAATTGAGAAGGATGTTGTTATCTATTGGGGGACTGAGCCCGAACAATGGGTGGATGTTAACAGAGAGTTTCTTCGAAGTCTCGGTTTTGATAATATCAGCGATCAGACACTTATAGAATTTGAGCGAGCTTGGAAAGACATAACTAAGTCTAGCTGGGAATTTTTAGTAGATAATGCAAAGGGGGTTCTAGAGGAGTTGCATCGAAGAGGCTATGTCCTTGGATTATGCACACGTAGACATGATGACCCCCAAGCACTTCTTGAAAGATGGAGTATTCGGAATCTATTCTCGAGTGTTCAATGGACTGCAGTACCAGGCTATGCAAAACCAAGCCCATATACATTAATTCAGGCGGCATTTGAAACTGGCATCAATCCCAGATTATGTGCATATGTTGGCAACACAGTTGACGCTGATGTAGAAGCGGCGATTAATGCAGAGATGCTCCCAATCCTCACGACTTGGGCTGATCCTCAAGAGTCTCTTCTTGCCCCGGACAAAGCAATCGTAATAGACACGCTCAGTGAATTACTTGAGATGTTTTCTGGTTCACTTAATTAGTTGATTCGCGCTCTATAGAATCGTCGGATTCTTTTGGAATCGTTGAGATCGTCTTCTCCTTGAGCTTAAGATAGATTTTTCGAATAAGACTCACAACTGCAATTCGGAATGATGAGAGAAGGCGCAGAGGCAGAATTATTGAGCTAAAAATGACTCTTAAGAATTTGTTCTTCAATGTTGCTTTCTCTGGATATCCAATATATGCAAGAGTGTGTTCACGAAGAACATCATCAAGCGCTGCCGCAAAAGCTTCTTGCACAAGAGGCGTAAGATTGCATTCTTTGAATGCTTCATTCTTCATGAAGCTTGGCTTATCAATAACGCTTTTCCATTTCAAGTACTTTGCTTTCTCAGTGATATCAGTCAGTGCATATGCAAGCTCACCGAGATATGGTATCAGAGTTCTTTGGGTTTCTGTCGGTGTGGGCTCTGATTGGAGTTCATCATAGATCATCTCGACCGGTCTTAGCTGGGAGAATGCAGGTTTGAACCAGAGAACATGCAGAAGTCCTTCTATCCTTCTCAGTGTCTGTTTGTCACGCTCCTCTACATGATCCGGAATCTTATCCAAGACACGCTCCTTCGCCCATTCGACTGTGCCGCCTGAAAGGTGACGCCATATCTTATCTAGTTCGATAATTGAATTTGCATATCTATGGAATTTAAAGTCAAGAAACTTCTCAATATCATCCTCAGTGAGAACATCAATCTCCTTGGTATGATAGGACTGTGTACCACCAGCAATTTCCCAGAGACGCATAATAATCGTGTTGGTAACTCCACTTGAGTTCGGAACCTCAAGTCGAAGTGCATGATCTCCCGGTTGAGCGATTAGTTTACACGATGCCAATGCATTTCTGAGAGAGCCGAATGTTGTCAGATCTGTTGGAAATAAATCCATTTCACCGTGACCTGTAGTTGACCAGCATTGTAGGCTCCCCGACTTTGTATCACGCTCAATAATGATTCTCTCTTTATCACCAAGATGATCGAACTGGTCAGTGAGACCTTTGGAGTATGCCATGACAGCATATACAACATACCTTTCCTTGTTAGGCTTTAGACCTGGTATTCGTAAAATAAGGCCAATTGTATCCAGAGGTTCGCTATCTGATAGCCAAGCACCAGAAGTTTGGTCGAACTCCCAACGGTCACCAAGCTCATAGAATACTCGTCGAAGGTCGCTAAGATCAGATGCATCTTTAGCTTTCTGGAGAGTTGCTCGCTCCCACAACATATAGTTACGCTTCATTTTCTCCATGCTTTTACGTTCAAGCTCAAGCCATTGCATTTCCACTTTCAGCTTGATCTTCATCGTAATAAGGCTCCATTTTCAGCAATTCTGGTTTGATTCAGTTTCACACACTCTTATGAATATCGATGCGATTAACGTCAATCATCATTGATTTCCTTATGAAGACTATTAACTATATATGCAATCGTTGAGAGAACATCTCTCACTTCATTTGATTTCCGTTTGATAACTAATGGACTAGTCACAAAAGAATTTCTATCCATCATGCTCAGTTTTGAATCTGGATTTACGATTCCAATTATGAGTCCAGATTGCGTTTGAATTTGCTCAAGGACCCATCCAGATTCCAAGATTGATTGATTTTTCTCAAGCTGTTCAAAAACTAATGCAATGAATTCATCAGGCGCCTCCATGATAAATCGTTCTTTGAGAGATGATGATAGACCAAAATGATACTCGAGAGTTATCGAGTCACCAAGAATGAATTCTGTGGCAAAGTCAATTATAATTAAACTGCGCCTTTGGTGTTTAACCTGAAGTATTAGAGTTCCATTAATAGTAGGAAGAGTTGCATCTAGGACTTTTACAAAAGAATCAATATAAAATTCCAAATGATCTAAATCTTCTTCAAATGAGAATCCTCGCTTTGTCCAATATCCACTTGCATAGCACATGATACATGCGCTCAAAAGGATAAGTACTCCAAAAATGGAGAGTGTTTGACCAAAAAGCCTCATAAAGTGAGCACCCGAAGAAAGGATAGCCCAAACTATTACTAAAAACCAAGCGAGATCAGTTAAATCATCAAACTTGCTCTCATCATATTTTTGGACTTGAAGTTCCATCCTCTCAAACAAAAGAGGCATCTCTCCAACATTTATTCTTAGTTCGGCAATGTCCTGATTGACTTCACGATCACCTAAGTCATAATAAATCAATGAATTGCTAGCCGAGATTCCAAAATCATAGTAGGCACGTGTCATGGGTATACCGAGGCCAATCTGGGTCCCCAGAAGAAGTAATGATGGAATTATACCAGGAGTAAGAGAGCATAGGAGCCAGAGGAAAACACCATAAAAAGAAAAAATGAGTAGACTGCTCATAGCCATTAGTAAATGTTGAGATCGAGCTTTCCAGGAGTCAACTAAGTGATAATTGCAATTAAGAGCCTCCTCAAGATCACCCATCCACGAAACCTCAACTTATCTTTGCGTTAGAGGGACATAAAGCCTTGATGATTCCAGAGTTACAATGGAAATCTACAATCTACCATCTAGTCAATGAAGAAGATATCGGCTTGATTCTCAGTTGCCTCAATCCGAATGTGCATCCCATTTTCGAGAACACTGGTTGCGTCCCTTACAGCTACTATTCCGATTGCAGATTGTTCAGTAGCTATCGTGGCAAATTGACCTATGGATTCACCAAATTCAGCAATAACAACTCGTACTCGACTGAAGAGATCTACGAGGGCTTTGGGATTCTCATTGAAGAAGGTCTCTAAATCATCCTCAAGTACAACAATCGTGTCAGCGCTCCAATCCTGCTGAAGGTCCTCAGGAGTACACACTATAGCAGCAGTACCTGAGAACTCTCCGCTCTCACTGACAGATTCCCCTCGCAGAATGGGAAATTGAGGCACATCTTTCTTTTCTGGCAAAGTCATAATCCCTCTGCTTGATAAAGTGGCTAGCCATCTGAGGGCGTTTTTAGGACTTTAACGTTTCGGACCTAGACATACCTTGCATTTCAGCTACCTTCAACCTAATAACTACAAGAGGATATGAAAAGCTGAGGTTTTCCTATGGGTGTTTATGAGTTTGAAAACAGAATTCCTGCAATTGGAAAGAATTCCTATGTGAGCCAAACAGCTTCTGTAATTGGCAAAGTTACTATAGGTGAAGACTGTTACATTGCGCCAGGCGCAGTAGTCAAGGGAGACTATGGCGAGATTCGAATTGGTGACGGGACAAGTGTTCAAGATAATGTAATCATCCATGCAAGACCTGATGAGATTACAACAATTGGCGATAATGTAACACTTGGTCATGGTTGTATTATCCACAATGCAACAATACATGATGAGGCTGTGGTAGGTATGGGAGCTATTGTTTCAGACTATGCAATTGTTGGTCAATGGGCGATAGTTGGTGAAGGAGCTGTCGTAAGAGCACGATTCGAAATTCCTGAAGGCAAGATTGTTGTTGGTATACCTGCGAAAGTCATTGGTGATGTTCAAGAACATCATAAGAAGGAGCTCACAAGATTCAAGGGAATCTATCGAGACCTCGCAAGACGGTATCCAAGCGGTCTCAAGAAACTTAGAGATTAAGATGATATAAAGAGGAAGAGGGGGACTCCCCCTCTTCATTTACATTGAAACCATTTTATCCCGATTAAATCTACCAATCGCTAGAGCCCAAGTGGCGATTGCAAGGATTGCAGATATCAATAGTGTGATGAAATTGGAGAACCAGACCAAGTTCATATCTACATTTCCTCCAGCATCCATAGAAATCATGGGAAGAAGCATGGGTAGTATGAAAATCATCACTGTTGCTCCCGAGGTCTGATATGCCTCATACACACGCTTGACCTTGCCGCTGATTAGAATCATGACTGATA
Organism: Candidatus Thorarchaeota archaeon; assembly: GCA_016839275.1. Taxonomy (GTDB): domain Archaea; phylum Asgardarchaeota; class Thorarchaeia; order Thorarchaeales; family Thorarchaeaceae; genus SMTZ1-45. Next base: position 5,300 of record JAEOUM010000092.1, on the reverse strand, counting down.
CCATTGCAAGGATGATAGTAGGACCTGCTGTGAGGAGGAGGAAAAGGCTTGATATTCCCGGGATTAATACAATCTCTGAGCCTATATACATGAGGATGAAAATAGTGCAAACCTCAGTGATGAGAATCGACCCTAATAATAGGGCAATACTTGGTATGAAGGAGCTGAGAAGCTTCCCGAGTAAGAGCTCTCGGTCGGTAAGTGGGGTGCAAAGAAGAGGCTCTAGAGTGTTCTGCTCGCGTTCTCCTACAAGAGCATTTGCCGAGATGAGTGATGCGGGTATAATGGCAACAATCCCAATCATAGGTGACAGCAGTGGATCAATCATTGCCAAGGTAGCAGCAGCAGCAGTAGGGGCAGTAAGAGCAATCAACAGGACTGTGAGAATCAACATCACGGGGCCTATTGCGGCTATTAGAATCAAACCATACTTCACATAGTTAACTTTCATAGCCATCTTCAGGTCAGCTCTTGCAACGAGCATTGATTTCTGTAGGGACATTATTTGACACCTCCTTTAATGACATCAAGATAGAGGTCTTCCAAGGATGCTTCTTCTTCTGCGAACTCGATGATCCTTACACCCTTTGAAAGTAGTGCCTGTAATAGGATTGTGTTGTTATTTATTGGGTCGTCGATCGTGGCCAAGATTGAATCAGCTTCTCTATCAACGGATGTGACAAAATTCATCGACTTAATTATTGAGAGAGCAGTTTCCTGATCCTCAACGACACGAATCCTGAAGTTCTCACTTGCCTGTAGTCGAGACCGTAACTCTTCAGTGTCACCACTAATCAGAATCTGCCCTTCATCAATGATAGCGATACGGTCGCACATTCTTTGTACTTCTGAAAGGTTATGTGAGTTGATGAAGAAGGTCTGCTTGTATTTCTCAGCAAGACTCAATATGAGTTCTCTCACTCTCTTCGCAGCCACTGGGTCAAGGGCGGAAGTGGGTTCATCTAGGAGCAAAACCTTTGGACGATGCAGTAGTGCACGACACAGAGCCAACCGCTGTCTATTCCCAGTACTCAGCTCACCTGCTGGATCATCCTTTCGTTCCCAGAGGTCCATGAAGGTGAGTAATTCTTCTATCCTGCCATGTAGCTCATTTATTGGAATACCGTAGAGTTTCCCAAAATATTCCAAGTTTTCATAGGCAGACATCGTCTGATAGAGAGTATGGTTTCCTTCCTCTGGTAGGACACCAGTTATTTCACGTACCTGTACTGGTGACTCAATGACATCAAATCCTCCTACTTTGGCAGTACCTTCATTCGGTCGAAGAAGTGTGCAAAGGAGTCTAATAGTCGTTGATTTCCCAGCACCGTTGGGTCCTAGAAGTCCGTAGATAGAACCTTCCGGGACAGATAGCTCGATATGATCGACAGCAGTCAAATCGTCGAATTTCTTAGTCAATCCAGAAATAATTACTTCATCCAATTTTTTCACATTCCCTAATCAAAGAAGTGAATTGAGAGAACTCAGGTTCACTAACGTTTCGTATACATGGAAGTACAAAAATGTGATTGAATGGATGTTCACGAAAAGTAACTCAAACAAGTAGCTATCGTCGAAGTCTAGACCGAGATCATCTTCTCAATAACAGCTGTGGAAGTTTCCTTGATGCCTGCAATCTTGTGAATGTGATGAACTGTTATATCATATAGTTCCTCAAGACCAGTGGTTTCCAAAAGCATTACTATGTCATATGTTCCCGTTGTTACAGCAATTCTCGTTGCTTGTTCAATATGCCTGAGTTGATCGACAACATGGTCAGTCATGCCAATGTCAATCTCCATAAGAATGTAAGCTAGTATCGATTCAGTCATTTTCCTTTTCTCCTATTATTACCTATATTCTCTTATCACAACCAATGTTTCTATATGATCTATTCCTTGTATTTTCTGTATTTTATCAAGTATCATAGATCTAGTCTTTGATAAGTTTCTGCTCTTTATTGTCAGCAGGTAATCAATCCCTCCTGCTAGCGCAGCAGCCTTCTCCACACCCTTGACAGCAAAGAGCGCAGGTAGAAGGTCGCCAGTCAACGGTTTGACTTTGATTAGAACAATTGAACGGATATCTGAAGCCTGCAGTGCTATGATTCCTATCATAACAAGGACAATTCCTAATATCTTAAGAATCCAAAGGAACGGATCACTTCCAAGGTTGCCAAATCCTCCTGGTAGGAAGAAATTTCCAATGATTGTGAGTGGAATGCCCAAGACTACAGAAATCGCTGAGAGTGAGTTTACCACAGCCATAGAGCCCTTCCCAAGAGCACGTATGTACATCACGATGGACAAGAAAGCCGCAAGTGATGAACCAACCATCATCCAAGAAAGCTGGAGAATATTATCCACCATCGCTTGCCAAGCATTTGCTGGCAGCATAGGTAGCATAAAGAGGCTCATTGCAGAGTTTAGAACAAGAAGGCTCCACAAGCGCATGTTCAATGAATCAACTCTGAGACCAGGTCTTATTTCGTATCTCTTCGTTTTCCGTTGATAGTATGTTACCATTGCTGAGGACACATTCATTGGTCCGAGGACAATTAGTAATGCTTGCAAATCGAAACCGATTGGACTCGTTCCAATCAATAGAACGCCGAAGAGAATTGAAACAAGAGATTGAATCTCGATAATAGTCGGTGAATCTTTCTCAGCTAATAGATCTCCGAGAAGGAGATAGATGATAACAAGTTGCCCATAGGGTAGCATTGCAGAGGCATCAGATGCTCCCACCAGAACGTAGTAAGAAAGTGTTGAAATCCCAGCGAAGAATCCTGCAATCACAATGTAAATCATAGGTTTTTTTGGCAGTAGTTGGAGCTTGTCGAAATCTGGATCTAAACTATATCCTATTGATTGCTTTCGACCATTGGAAACGCGTCTGATGCTGATTATTGCTACAAGGATTATGGTTGTAAGAAAACTCACCCACTGTGACAGGAATCCATAAGAGAGAGGATCTATGTTCACTTGGTTAAGTGCTACATAGTCAAAAGCCACAGAGAGGGTCCTCATAACTCCAGCTCCAATAGCTAGTGTATAGAAGATTGTAGATGTTGGTCTCCTGCTAACAGGTCTCTGACTCTGACTACTCATTTATTGACCCCTCCATTCTGTGAACCCTGAAAAGTTCTTGAGTCTTATTCCTCTGTAGTCTCATCAGTAGGATTTTCTGTATCAGGTTCAACGAGCTCTGTTCTGGACTCCTCAAGGATGGCTTCAAGCTCTTCATCAGGTTCAAAATCGGGAGTTGATTTTGTATCAGTAGGAGGCGCTTCTTCCTCTTCTATCTTTTCAGCTTCACGTCCCCTTTTCTTGGACCGCTTTTTATCATCAGTAACTGTCCTTTGAGCTAGAATGAACTCATCAAATGTAAGCCTCTTTCCAGATTGGAGCTTTTCAACGGCAGATTCGACACGCTCACGCTCCTGGGCTTTTTGATGGAGACGCTGTTCATCCCGTTCTTCGTCTCGTTTCTCAACAGTCTGTTTCCGAAGCTTTGTTTGAATATCTTCAATCTGAGTTCGGTGCTCTTTGAGTCGAGCCTCTCCCTCCTTGACTTTTTTCAGCCATTCAACGAAGTTCTTGTGAGCAGTATCTGCAGATTTCTTATACTCTTCTAGCTGGGGTCTTATTCTAACAACTTCCTGATGGTGAATTTGAGATTGTTCTGAAAGAGTCAAAACCTTTTCATGCACATCAGATGCTTCTTCTTTGAGTTTCCGTGCAAGTCTACGCACCTCGCTGATTCGATCTTGCTTCTCTTTCTCCTGACCAATCTTAACTAGTTGAGCTTCAATTCGAGCAATTTCCTCGACTATAGAAATCTCCTCATCTCGTGAGAGCTGCTCAGTCTGTTGTCGCCACTCTAACTCTTCCACTCGACGCATCATATGACGTTGATCGGTTGACGGACTACCAACGAGGTTACTACGAAGTTCACGTATCTCCTCGTAGATACTAGATAGCTGAGCATGAATCGCCTTACGTCGTTCCTTGGCATCAGTGATCTCTTGATTTATACGATCCCTTTCCTCTCGCTCCGCTTTCACAGATTCTATGAGGGCTTTTACCTCTTTGTTATGTTCATCACGAATTTGCTTATACTCACGCATTTGATCCCTATCACGGCGGAGTGCATCAAGTTCCTCTCTAGATTGTATTTTAAGTTCTCGAAGTTTAGCACGTAAGAACTCAATATTTTCTAGATTCGTTTCAGCGACTTCTGTCAAACTCTGTAGACCTCAGAATTTCATTTTGCTAGCCCTGCAAGCAGGACGGATTCCGTTCAAACTCGTAATTTGATTCCGAGATGGCACGTAAACAAGCCCTTTTCGCCAGAAGCCCTCTTAAAAGGTTTATCATGGGAACAGCATTCGGTGTGCTTTTCATGCCATTAAATCATACTCTAGAGAGCTCATCGGCAATTCTCTTAGAGATATTATAGTCTGTTACTTGTTGAAGGCCACTCCATCCAGGCGTTGCATTGGCCTCGAGCACCCAGAGATTGTGGTTCTGATCTGGGATAATGTCAACACCAACAATTGTGCCTTTTACTGATTCAGCAACGCGAAGAGATAGTTCAGTCACATCCTCAAGATTCTTTCGTGGAGTTCCTCCAGAGTGAATGTTGTTAGTTATCCCTTCACCACCTACACGTTGCATACTGGCTATAACATTGTTTTTCAGAACCAAAGATCTAATGTCATATCCTGGACTTCTGATGTACTCTTGGAGGATGTAGGCGCCTTTTCCAAACATCTGACTATGAAATTTGAGATAGTCATGGATGTTCTCTAAATCGAATTCGCGCTCAATAAGCTGTACTCCAAGACCCCCAAAGCCTGTGATTGGCTTAAGGACACAGGGGAAATGTTCACGAACAAATGATGAAGCCTCATCTATAGACTCGGTTATCAGAGTTTCAGGGACCGGAAGTCCACCAGATATTAACTTCCTCATCGTTTCGGCTTTATTGCGCATTAGTAAGATTGATGATACTGAGTTTACAACAATAACTCCTAGCTCAGTAAGTGCAGATAGCAATCCTACGCGATTGAAGAAAGTCCCGATGTCATGGGCACCTAAATCAAGTACTAAAAGAGTGTCAATTTGCGCTAGGTCGTGTCCATTATGAAGAATCTGATGCGTATCCGTCGATCCCCATCTAGAAACCTTCCAAGGGAGAACACGGACGACTTTCACTCCAAGGTCATCAAATGCCATTGCAAGTGTATCTACTCTGAGCGAGTAGGGATCTGAAGAAAAGAGTCCTACACTTGAAAT
>JAEOUM010000019.1 GCA_016839275.1 Candidatus Thorarchaeota archaeon | reverse complement strand
CGATCAACAATATTAGCTTCAAAAGGAAACTCGTAAGAACTTCCATTTGGGGAAATCAATCTGATGAATCTGGTCCTATTCGTGATAAACTCACTTGGTACATTGACGACTTTAGACATTCTCTTTGAGCGAGGAAAGAGCCTTCGTGCCTCTGATGGTGTAGGGATAAGCTCTCCACACTGAACTGGTAAACCAACTTTGTTGCGACGGTCAAGAACGATGGTCTGCAGATTATTGCTAGCTGTCACCAGTGCTGTAGATGTCCCAGCTGGTCCTGCTCCAACCACTGCAACATCATACATAATCGGCATACCCGGGTAGACTCCATAGGTTCAATCGAGAATGCAACAGGCTTAGGTATAAACTCTTCTTGATAGAAAAAAAAAGATAGCTGGTCGAGCAATCACGTTCGACCAACTTGAATTTTTTCAGCTATCTTGATTCGCAGCCACTGGTTCCTCAGATTCCTCAGGAACATCCCCGTAGAGATCTTTCTCTTTGCCTTTGAAAGCTCTGAGAAGCACCTGAGCCTCAATTCCAAACATTGGAAGCATTGCAGTTATCATCAAGAATGCACCTAGCCAGACGAAGGATACGAGTGGAAGTATCTTTGTGTGAATTGTCACTTGGAACGTGTTAGGTGCGATTTGGGAAAAGCCAGTGACGGCGATAAACACATCTCGAAACGCATTTGTCTGCAGATATACTTGATGACTAACCATATTCCAACCTGGATGACCTGTGATTGTAGCATAGCCAATGCCAACAATTCTACTTATGTTAGAGCTATCTGTTTCTATAACCTGAATAGTCACAATCATGTTGAAATTTCTTTCACCCACCCAATATTGCAGGTCAATGTCAGTCACCTGTATGTATGTTCCTGGAGCGATTTCTTGAATGTTATTCTCTAGATAACCAGCGTTGCTTTCATAGATGACATGCTCACTCATGAAGACACCTAGTAGGAGTATGATGAGACCAAGGTGAAGCATTAGACGTCCCAATTCACGAGTACTTACAATCTTATCCTTCCCAGTCATTTGGCGAATGAATGCAACTATAAGAAATGCAATTGCTCCCACAGCAGGTAATACGAGGAGGTTTGCGGGCCAGAAGTTTGTGGGCAATGGGCCAAACCCGCCAAATACTGTAAGACCAGCAAGAATAGCGCCTACAGTGAAGAGCATAAACATAATGATTGCTCGAACTTTGTTACTCAGAAATTTGGATCTCAAGCAAAAGAATGCTGAAGCGATGAGAAATACACACGCTGCATAGAATCCATATTGAAAGAACTCAATTCCAATTCCAATCTGATTGTCTGCAAGGCTGGCTGGATCAAAGAGGGCGATTCCCAAGTTGTAAACAGCAGGATAAGCAACACCAACCGTGGATGTTGCAGCTACAATAAGCAGACCAATAAAAGCTGTCTTGATTGATAGTAGTCGAATATCCTTTTCCTTGAAAAAGCTGAATCCATCATCAGTGTCATCATCTGACATGTCTCGGAAACCTGAATAGGAAGTTACAAAGAGCCCAAGAATCAGGGTAAACAGTAGTGTTGCGAGCATTGTCCAACTCACGATAGAAATCCCAAATCCATGGACAGAATTGAGAATTCCACTCCTTGTTACCCATGTAGCAAAGATCACTGAAACGTATGCCATAACAAGAAAAGAATCACGCAAGACATCATTCTTCTTAAAGATAGGCTTGGCGTGGTAATATGCAGTGATCAGTAGCCATGGTATCAATGATGTAGTTTCGACAGGATCCCACGCCCAATAGCCGCCCCAGCCTAACACAATATACGCCCAATAGCCGCCAATCACAATGCCTGCTGAGAGCATCAGCCAAGCGAAAACAGTGGTGAAACGTACGTAGGCATTGACGATAGGTATTGGGTCTTTGCTACGTTCCTCACTTCGAATTGTGAATCCAGCTAGCTTGACTGAAAAAGGCACCAAAATCAAGGCGTATGCAATGAATATGATTGGTGGATGAATTACATTCCAAATTGTTGATAATAATGGATTAAGACCAAGGCCATTAGTCGGAACCGTTCCTTCAATAAGCCGAAAGGGATCTGCTACGAATGTATTCACTGCTACAAGAACCGATGATATCACCATGATGATTGATGCTCTGTACACAAGCTTATCGTCTTCGTATCCTCGACTTGCCAATCTAAATCCAAAGTACAAAGTGAAGGATAGAAATGTCCAGAAGACAAGAGACCCTGATTGTCCAGCCCACAATGCCGAGATTTTCAGTAAAAGGTCAGCCTCGATGTTTGTTACTTGTGTGATATACTCATACTGAAACTGATTCATGAAGATTAGAGTTCCCATCCATATGAGGGCCCCAACTGCGGCAAGGAAACTACCTAATGAAGTCATGAACGAATATCGCTCGTAATTCTCGATTTTTGGACCAACCAACAGAATGATGGTGTCCAAAATCCCTGCTACAATTGCAACAATTAGTAGTATTGTACCAATATCCATAGTAAACTCTCCTTAGTAGTCTTATCTTCTTCGACTTGATCCTCGTTGTCTTGCTCTTCTTTTTGCATCTTTCTTCCCCTCACGTTGGGCTACTCTATATCTTCCCTTCTTCCTCTGTACATATACATAACCCACACCCGGTGCAGCTACTAGGCTTACTGCAGTGACTAACTGAAAAGCAGTAATTGGGGAGATATTAAAGACGGGCCCAAGTATTGTGATTTGATAGAGCCTACTCTCACCAACATTGCCAGCCTCATCCATCACCAGACAGAAGAATGCAATTTGATCCCCACCATTGAATTTTCCAAGATCAATGCGCCAGATGATTCTATCACCATCAACTCCAATCGGCGTCATATTTTCCTGAGTATAAGTAGCTGCATTCAATCTCCACCACATCTCACAATAATTTGTGTGACTATGCTCAGGAAACTCATAGGTTTCAATATCTATTACAACATTGTCACCTGCTCGAACACCACTAGTAGGATAGATGGCATGAAGTTCAGCAAATGGAGCGAATACATCTGTCCGTACAATGAAATAGTAGTAACCAGCAATGAATACACGTCCAGTTGTATCGTTCGCATAGACTTCGAAATTTACTTCAGTTGTGTCTTCAAGAGCCTCCATCGAATTGTTATACACTCCTCCAATCTGAGGATTTGCTAGTAATGGAAGAACACCATTTGTTTCATTACTCCCTACTTTCATTGTGTAATTAACATACACAAAATCTATACCATCATCGTCAAGCGCCGTTACTGAGAAGTATATAGAGTCTTGGGGTCGAGGATGTGTTGGTGATATCCTCACATGATTCACTAT
>JAEOUM010000091.1 GCA_016839275.1 Candidatus Thorarchaeota archaeon | reverse complement strand
GAACCTCTCTTGCCTGCGACAAACATTACATGGGGGCTCATTAGATCAAGATTCACTGGCATTCCCATGAGAGATGTAAGCACGTCATCGGAAGCCTCTGTGACACCTCCAATCATACCAGTGCCTACAGCATGGTATTTTCGATGGAATGAATCAGAGCGACCGAGGACTACTCCTACACTAAGATCAACATGTAGGTCGAGGGGGTCGCCTACACGAGGGTGGTATGGCAACACAGACTTAGGAAGTAGATCGATTGGTCTGTCGGAAATTTGTGGACTTTCGGGATCTTCATCTTCTGGCGTGTCTTGATTTCCCGGTTCGTTCAATTGTGCACCTCCAGACGACTCAGCCTTGATTTCGGATAAAGTTTAGCTTGATAGGTATACAAGGCGCGATTTGCGTATAATGCAATAAAACCACTCTTTGATGCCATCTTGTAAAACAAGCAAGAAAAAAAAGATGCAATCTGCTTGAGATATTAGGAATTCAGTGTATGTAGGGGATATACATTATAGAGAGGAGTTGCAGCACCAGCTCAGCAAGACTCAAAACACAATCAAAATAGAGAACAGTCCATGCAAGATCTGATTCAGGATGGCAGTTTCATCTACATCTTTCTCGACAATAAACGATATTGGATTCGTAGAGTCCAAGCTGGCGAAAGCTTTCACTCGAACAGAGGGCTCATCCAGTACGATGACATCATTGGCAAGCCCTATGGGCTCAAGATCGAGAGTCACTCTGGAGTCATATTTCAGATTCATCGACCAAGCCCGACGGATATTCAAATCGCAATGGGTCGAAACACGCAAATCATCTATCCTAAGGATGCAGGAGTCATTCTAGTGGAAGCTGGTATTGGAGCGGGCTCTCGTGTAGTTGAATCAGGTACGGGTTCAGGGGCGCTTACAGGCATTCTGGCACGGGCTGTTGGTCCGACAGGTCATGTATATACATACGAGATTCGAGAAGACATGTTCCAAGGAGCAAAGAAGAATCTAGAGAAATTTGGGCTGACTGAAAATGTGACTCAGTATAATCAAGATATTCTTCAAGGTATCAAAGAGGAAAATGTCGATGCAGTAGTGCTGGATCTTGCAACACCTTGGGAACTTGTTAATGAGGCGCATAGGGTACTCAAACCAAGTCATCATTTTGTGAGTTACAGCCCCACAATAGAACAGGTCATGAAGACATGTACTGCACTAGCTAGTGAAGGAAAATGGGGGATGATTAAGACCTTGGAAATCTTCGAGCGTGAAATCATGGTGAGAGAGAATAAGACTCGACCTACAACATGGATGGTCGGTCATACAGGGTATATGACCTTTGCTCGAAGTATGGCTAAACTGGACAAGTAGTGGTTCATCCCGCTAAATATGAAGCAAAACAAAACCTTAAATGCAGTCACACGGCCGTCTTTATTGTCGATTATTGTCGACGGTTGTTGATAATCATGACTTATCGGCATAAACGGGACCACTGCACAAAAGAAACCAGAGATATCATTGAAAACATCCTTCACGAAAATGTTTCCAGCTACGATATGACTGATTCTAGAGGTGGAGGAATGCCTGAAAAATCAAGAGAAACTGTGCATATTGAAAATGGCGCTAATGTTCTTGTGAGTGATATGGATAGGGAGAACGATCATCTTGACAAGATGGAGCAATACAAACCATCTCAGGAGTTTGACTTCGAGGTTACTGAAGTCAAAGAGGGTTTCGAGAAGAAGAAGAAGCGTAGAAATTATATCGAATTTAGAGCTGATTATGTGAAGATTAGTTAGGTAGGTAGGGAATAACATGTCTAATAATCATGATTTTGAAGCATTGAAGAAAGAGGTTCGAGAGCTAAAACAGACCGTCTATAGTCTCAAGAACACCATCATTGAGCTAACAAACCAGTTGGAGTCTAGTGGTGGAAATACACCCATAGAAAGCGGACAATACAGTGTATTCGCCAATAGGTCAAACACCCTTGAGGGAGATGTAAGCTGGAACAGACTCATTAATCTCCTGAATAGTGCTGAACGTGGTCTTACAACCACTGAGCTGGCAAGAAAGTGGGGTAAATCCAGAACTCGTACAAGTGAGGTTCTGAATATACTTGCAGAGGATGGTCAGATCGTTAAATACAGAGATGGTCGAAAGATCCGATTTCGTCCTGCTGAAGAATGAATTGAAATTTTCGTATCAGAACTATCAGTAGTACAAACATTCTCCCTTTACTATTTGTATAAGGCAGTTTTCTATCGCTTGATAGATGCTTAATTGAGCAAAGCATGTTAGGCGCTGCTTTCGTTTGGCGTAAGTACGCTTAAGTAACAGCTCGGCTATGCATTCTAAGACGAGACCCCTTCAGGAGGATATACGATTGGCGAATGTCCTACCCAATTCTAAGAAGAAAAGCAGTACATCTGTAGAGGACGCCATAATCTACACTAGCATACTGTTTGAGCTCAACCTTAAGGCGCAGGATGCTGTGAGAGATTTTGCCCTTCATGACATTGACGATAAAGAAGGGCTTGAAACCAATCGTATTGCCATGCATGACGCATTCACAGAGCTATATGATAATCTAGCTGCATTTAGTGAGGGCGTCATGATGGGTGATTTTGATATGAGCTATCTGAAGACGCGAATAGCTCAATCCGAAGGAGAAACAAAACAGCAACTTGAAACTGCTATGGAGGATCTTATTGCAGAGAATCAAAAGAATCTAGCTGATGTGTGGATGGCGAAGGTCTTGGCTTGGTTGCACCAAGCAGCCGCAGCAAGTGGACCATTTGTCGAGAGTGAGCATGAGGACAAGCAACGAAGTGCTTCGAAGTACCTTGCTCGTGTGTATACCATGCTTGAGAGACCGTTCTCAGCAATCCCACAGAAAGTGGATGGAACACAAAAACTTCGACGCGTTGCACTTGGTGTTCAAGCATACAATCTATTGAAAGATTCTCTTGAAGAGAGTGACGAGGAACTCACTCTTATACTTGGTAACAACAAGAGCGCAGAAGCTGAATTCTATGATGAGTTTTTGAATGAACTCATTGGACAGGAGAGCACATTCAGACAGGCCTTTAATCCGTTTGATGAGTTGATCTGGAGGGATATTCTCAGTTCCTTCATCTTCGAACAGGCAACAGACCTGTATATAGATGCCATACCTATCTTTTCAAAGAAGCGTGAGTACAAGGAGAAACTCACAACAATCAAGTCTTGGAAGAGTAATACTGCAGGTCTTAGTGAGGTCTATCTGGCAATGACCTACACAGATATAGCTGATGCACAGATGAGAGCTGGTAATCTCGAAGATGCATCCAAGCTCTACATGGTTGCCTCGGATGCCTTCGGAAGGGCTGAGAAGTGCTTCAGAGAAGTCATTGCACTTCAACCAAATGCTGAACAATCAAAACTTGATAAGGAGCACAAGAAAGCACAGAGTCTTTTCTGCAGTGCAGAGTCGAAAGTTCAGACGCTTACTGAGCTCATCAGGTATAACAACAAAACTGAATCAAAAGAGGCTCTCAAGGAAATTTTCAAGGATCTCAATAGAGCTGAGAAATTAGCGAAGACACGAGAACTTCAAGGAGCCATCAAGGAGGAACTTAAGACATTCACCTTTGTAGAGGATCTCTTGAAAAAGCGCGGTGATGATATCAGTGGAATTCTCGATCAGATTGAGTTTGCAAAAGACCTGCGAAAGACTGGACTCATTCAGGACATCAGTAAGGCTTTAGATCAGGCAACTGATTTGATGGCTAAGAAACCTGCGGATTCATTGGATGCCATCAGAGAGGCTCTTAATACTCTGGGAATTTTACTTAGCCTCGAACTTGAGGATGAAGAGGTTGGAAAGCTGAGAAACCAAACTCTGGCACTCCTGAATAATATCAAGTACATGATACAGTTCCGGTTAAGTTCCCAACTCCAGCATGGTGTCAAATTCATACTCTCAAGAATTCTTGAGAATCTTCATGCGGAAGAGGCAGCATCCTATTACAAGGTGATCAATGAGGACAAGACTGCACAAGAACTGAAAGACCTTGGAAAGCTTGCGTTGGCAACCGCATTCGCCTCAGAAGCGCAGGTCTATTCGCGACAATCCGATCAGTGGGCATTTCGTGCACAACTGGAGCGAGTGAATGCATTTGAGAGGTTGAAGGATGAACTATCAATTCTTGAAGAGGATGATCCAATAGAGGATGCAATGGAAACACATGATAACACCATCAACAAGATCAAACAGGCAGTCGCATCCTTTGAGGCTGCAGCTAATGAGTTGAATAGCGTTAAGGGTGTTGAGATTCGAAACAAGAATAATGTCAACATTCAGGTACAACAACTTCAGGCAGTAGTCATGAAATTCCGGGGAGACCTCTTGAGAATGGAGGGAGCAAAGAGTGACTTCATTGCAGAGTACATGTTTTTGAGGGGAGAGAAATCCAAGGCCAAGATTCACTATTCTGATGCGAATGATCAGTTGAGAGAAGCAGTAGGCAATTACACAGTAGCAGCGCAGGTATTCCAGCAGGTTGGCGATAATCAATCAGCGCAGACTGTTGATGGGAAAGCTAAGACGACAGACCTCCTTGCGCGTAGTATCTGGGATAATAGACAGCGGATGGATAGAGACCAAGAACCCAGTCAGAAGGGCGATTCTGAACTTGCAGCTCTGTACCTAGGAATGACTAGTCAATAGCATGAATGTCATCCGTACACGTATGAGGTTGGAGCTAGCTCCATTTTCACTTGAACGGTGTGTAAACGTTTTGTACGGAAAGGCATGAACTCAATACCGCCAGCATGATAGAACTTACTGAACCACTCAACATAGTGCAATCTCAGTGTGTGCATGAATCCTAGAAGACCTTCCAAGAGTCCCACGAGGAAACTTCCGATGACAGCACCTAGTAGAGGCAAGCTTGCAGGCATATGTACTCCATCAATAATGAATTCGTGAGGAATGATTTCTACTCCAAATAACTCGAAAGCTGGGAATGTAATCATAATGATGGCGGGAAGCTGCATGAACACCGAGCTCAGAATAACGTGAACTGTGTTCAGAGCAAAAATACGAGCGTAGCTGACAGTGTGACTAATCATACCAATGGCATTTTCCAATAAAATCACGATGCTGTCCATACCGCCCATAAATGAGGTTATTGCCATAACAAGGAGCGGAACGACGAAGAGCACGATCGAAAAGAGCATAGGTGATAATGGTAATGCAGGATATATTCCATTATTTCCGGTCCCGTATCCAATGCCAGCAATCGGTATCCAGAGATAGACATTACCTGAAGGACTAAACCACTCACTAATGCTGTTGTAACTTACTCCGAATAGAAGGTTGATAAAACCTAGATAGAGCATCAAGTAGGATGCCGCAGTGATGGCATCTCGATACTCTTTGTGTTTTAGCTTGTTATAGAGATTAAGAATGATTCCCAGAGACAGGTGAATTGCGCCTACTTCAATTGATAGCTTCAACATGTGCGCATCTCTGTACGGATTCTTCAAGCCATCTATCTCATGGGCAAAAGTATGCCAGAGGGGTTCAATGACAGTTTCAGACCCAAAGAAACTTCCAAAGAGGAATCCTCCAATCATTGCAAAGATACCCATTAGGATGAGTCCCTCAGCACCATTCTGGACATAGCCAAGAATAGCACCCCAGCTCTGTCCTTTCCTCTTTGCACGAAGAGCCGCTAGTCCGATTAAAATCACTAGAAAGCCCTGACCGACATCTGAAAAGATTAATCCGAAGATTATCGGGAAAGTAAGCCACATGATTTTGGTTGGGTCTAAATCATGTCTGGAAGGGACTCCAAAGGCCTTCACAACATCCTCGGTAGGCTGCATGAAAGAAGGGTTTGATATGCAAGTAGGTGCCTCATGATCTGCAAATTCGGGTTTATCAAAGGTCACCTGCAACGCTGTACCCACATATTCATGAAGAAGGGGTTCTAATTGAGACTCTTTACTCTCCGGAACCCAACCCCACATCTTGATGGATTGGTCAGTATAGACTATGAATCCCTTAATCTCAATTCGTTTGCTCTCTATACTCAGAGCCTCCCAGACCGCAAGAACTCGAGGCCCCCACTCATCTGCAATCGTTCTTTTTCTTTGAAGCAGAGTATGAATCTCTTCTTCCAGTTCAATCATCCGTCTTTCAGTGTCCTCTATGATCTGCTCAGGTCTACCGCTCTCACCCTCAGGAATTGTGAACGCTTCGAACTCTAGTGCTGTGAGAATCCTCTCAACTGCATCCTTTAGCTCAATTGACACTGTTATGACACATGCATAGGCACCACTCTTAATGGGATGACAACTCAGTGCAAACGCGCCCTCAGTGACCTCATTAAGGCTCCATTCAAGTTCATCCTGTCTTCCGGAAGGGACGAGTCCTGCTGTGGTGAATGTGAATTCTGTACTACCAATAAAACTGGGATCAATCCCTAGAGGTCTCAAGGAGGAAGCGACAGCTTTGATTCCATGTTGACGGTCGAGCTCATTCCGAGCTACCACAAGTTCTGTATCAATCTCAAGAGCTTCACTCTCAATAGCCCCAATCAGTTCAGTAGCGAGGTTCAGAGTGTTCTGGAGTGTGGAATCATCAATCTCAAGTAGCTTGCCAGAACGCCTCTCAGGGGAGAGTTCAAGGGTGTCCACGATTTTCTCTACTCGATCTAACGCACTGAAGACGGTTTCCTCATCTCGATTCCTCTTAACTTCGATTAGACCAGCTTGCCGTCTGACGTCAATGAATTCGAAAGACCCAAACTCTTCAAGCGCCAATAATACTCGACGCTCAAGGTCCCTGTGAGAAACCACCTTTGCAACAATCATTTTTTCTGGACTCAAGAATCCCATTCTATCATCACCAAATGCATAGTCTCCTGGGGACCACAAGACTATGTAGATGTTCGCTGGCTACTACTCCGGTAAATAATCTTTGTGACAGGTCAAGGTTTATGTAGGTTTTTATAAGCAAGACTGATATCACGACGTTCGGAGATTTATCCAATGTGTGCGGCCAATGAAGAGATAGACCAAATCCATGAGACCGAAAAAGCTGCTCGTGAGAGAATTGAGAATGCGGAAAAGCAGTCTCGGGCCATCCGTGAAGAGGCAGACAAAGAGGTCAAAGCCCTATTGGCAAAGGCGGAACATGATGCAAAGAAGACAGCCACTGCAAAGCTCTCTGAGATTGAAGGGAACAAGGAGAAAATCGAGGCACAAATTTTGAGTGATGTTGAAGAAAAGATAAAGACACTCAGTAAAAAAGCCGAGAAGAAGAAGGATAAAGCCGCAGAGGCAGTTTACAAGATTCTGGTGGAGGATGTTTGAGAAGATGAGCGGTATCACTAGCATTATTGATATTATCAATACAAAGACCACCGAAAAAGAGAGAGGGATAATTGAAGAGGCAGAGAAGCAGAAAAAGCTGAAAATAGAAGAGGCCAAGAGAAAAGCCAAGGAATCCTCAGATGCAATTACTAAGAAAGCAGAGCTTCAAGCCAAATCAGAGATGGCAAGATATGAAGCGAGTGCCAAGTTGAAATCTAAATATCGTATGCTTCAATCGAAGGAGCAATTGATAGAAGATGTCCTTGAAGCAGCTACCCAGAAACTTGACAATATGGTAGGTAAAGCGGAGTACAAGAAAGTGCTCACAAAGCTAGCAATTGATGGGGGCATTACACTCCAAGGAGATACTCTTGAGTTAATACTTCCAAAGAATCACTCATCCTATATTGATGTGGCAGAGATTGAAAAGTCCATCTCGAAAGTGACTGGAAATAAAACGAAAGTGTCAATATCAAAGGAAACTATCAGATCTAAAGGCGGTGTTGTAATTACAACACCTGATTCGAAAAAACAGGTCATTAACACCTTCGAAGCAAGACTAGAACGTTTAGAAGATAGAATTAGAGAAAGAATTGCTAGTATCCTATTTGAAGATGAGAATAAGAAGTAGAGAGTGGTAGGACCACCTCTACTACTCATTAGTCCTATGGTATCAGGTTCGGAATGTATCCTAGTAGAAGGAATGCAATGACGAATCCGTAAATAGCCACAGCCTCAATAAACACAACGTACAGAATACTCTTACCGAATGTTTCCGGTTTTTCTGTGATTGCTCCAAGAGCTGCTGCGGAGGCAGTTCCCATTCCTAAGCCTGCACCAACACCTGCCAGTCCCAGAGCTAAACCTGCTCCGACTGCCAGACCAAAGATAGCCATACCTGCATCTGAGAGGGCTTGAAGCATCTCAAGGCCAGGACCGGTGCCTACACGTAATTCGCTCAAAAAAACTGGTCCATTAATTGTAGTGAACAGTAATGCTCCCAGAGTAGTCACTACTGCACCTAAGCTGAACAAGACCAGATTTGCAACGTCTTTGTCAATTCTCATTAATTTATCCTCCAATTTTCACCAGATTGTTATCATTCGCCTTATTGTTTCAGCAGACTCGCCTCTTTCAATCCCAACGGCAATGGATCGGATATTTCGAATCTCATATTGTTTGAGACTAAAGAAACCAATGATTGTGCCAAGATGAAATGGAAAGGCAGTCATTTGTCTTTTGATTCTCTGTGCGATATAGTCCTCAATTGCTAGTTCCACATTTCCCATGTCATTGGTGTCCTCAAAGAGCCTTGCAAGTCGACCACCAAGTTGTGCAAACCGCGTAGAATCGAGTTTTGCAAGAACCTCTCTCCATGATTTTGCATTCATAATAGATTCTGTTACGTCTCGAGTTCGCGAGAACCGTATCAATGATAATTCTAAGACACGAGGCTCTAAATGAAGCAAGTTTGCTCTAATTCCTGTTAGGACATTCCTGAGAATCACTCTTGATTCAAGGACATCGAGAACCCTATCCTGCTCAGCCTTCGAGAACTCCTTCAAGGCATCTAGTGTGTTTCGCAGATACCACTCCTCGATAGCAACCTCAAGAGGCGCAGTCGAATCGAATTCTTGATAACTAGGAATCCGTGTCAGAAGTGCGACCTTTAGATCCCACCTAGGTAGAAGGTCAATCATTCTCTGAACAGAGCCAGAATCTACAAGGCTTTGGAAAAGAGTAGCTTGTGCAGGGGATGTTGGAACTGAGAACCGTAGGATTTCATCCTTATCAAGACCGACGTGGAGACCTCTTATTATAGATTTGACACTCTCTGCAAGGAACATCTCCAAATAGGTCTCTGCGAAGTTTCGAACTTTTCCTGTAAGAGATCGTGATAGGTTCGAGCTCACATCCGCAAAATCCTGAGAAAGGATTAGACCAAGCTCATCAGGACTAGGAACTGCGGTCTGCGAGTGCTTACCTATGATAGAACCATAGTAAGTACCTGTCAGAATCTTGATGAAATCCGAATAGCTGCTTGCCTGGAGTAGATTCTCATACGTGCCAATAGTAAGGAAACGAGACTTCATTCCTCGGATCCTTGCATTGACAAAACCATACTCATTAGCAGCGCGAAGTGTCATCGTGATGTTTCCTGTTGATTCTCAATCTGATGAAGACTAGTTTGTTGACGAATAAGACACGATATAAAAGTGGCGCATTGATACAATAGGGTCCTTTGTAGAAGAATTCAAATAACGAACTGCTCACAAGTTGATTGGTTAATATGACAGAGAGTGGAGTTCCAAGTCGCAGGTCTGAAGACTACATCAATCTGGGTAGTCTCTTTAGAAGCTCTGCAACGATCACTTTCGTTGTTCAGATAGTAGCAGTCATCATTATGATAGGCGCATTAAGCGCGTGGGTTGTAGGAGATGTTTTCTTCACCCTTCCAGAGGACATGAAGATACTTGCACTCCTCCTCGCAAGCATAGTAGCACTGATCATATTCTTGGCTGCAATAAGTGCTTTCGTCAGGTTCTCGCGAAGGATTGGCGATGCGGTTGTTGGTCCCGGAATAGAAGAGGTTCGGATGGATACTCCTAGAGTAAAAGCTGTTGTAGTCCTCTATGCACTCCTTGTGACATTAATGGGTGTCACAGGATTCTACACATGGTATCTCATCGACTCGAACTATCTCGTCGCATGGGCAGCCTCCTATAACTCCCTCTCACTAAGGGTGTTTGGTCTTGCCTTAGGCGCGTTCTTTGTTGCACTACTCATCCAGATCATTATTGCTGGAGTTGGAAGAAGCGCAACCAAAGTGATCATCGAGGTACTAGATGCGGATGATTCTGAATTCATAGATTAATTCAATCGGAGGACTCGTCATCAATCTCGAAGACGACATCCTCCAGTATCTCTTCAATAGGCGGCATATACTTGGGACGTTTTGTATTCTTGTGGTCAATATGCTCGAGATAGTCAATTGTCTTAAAGACCCCATACACTCCGAAAGCAAAACCAAAGAGCGCTCCAATGATTGCACCCCATGTTGCTCCGGATGGTCCTGCAATGGATTGTCCAAGAATCTGACCAACCAGCAGGAGTGCTACGACAGAACATGGCAACTCTGACGCCACAGCAATCCATGGGCCCACACCTTCAAAGCCTCTGGTCGACTCGTTCATGCCTATATTCTAGGTTTGGGTCTCGAATATCCGTTTTGGTCATGATTAAATACCGGTTATTGGTTACCTATTGTGAGGAAATTGTACCTAATACGTGAGGGAAAAGATTGGATATTTTGGTGACTTATGGTACCAGGAAGATTGAGCTACATGTCCCTGACCCCAACTTTGCTGGAAAAATCGAACCAAGACAACTAAATCCCATTCCTGATGAGATGCAAGAATTGGAACGGGTCCTTGATAGCCCTCATGGGCAGACCCTTCCTGAGCTAGTACTCAACAAGAGTGTCTGCGTACTTGTTGAAGATCATACACGAGATGCCCCACATCAAGCGATGATTTCATCAGTTGTTCCGCGACTTGCTGGCGCAGCCAAGGTTCAATTCATCATCACTACAGGCACACATGTGGTAAATCATCCAAGTAATCAGGCAATAGTAGAGATGCTTCGAAGAGCAGCCAAGGACTCTAAACTGGCGAAACATGATGTCATGATACATGACTGTCGCAGTCGTGATATGGTCGACTTAGGAAAAACAAGTAGGGGAACTCCCGTCATCATCGATTCTGCAGCTGCGGGACACGATGTATATGTTAGTCTCTCGGATATGAAAGCACACTATTTTGCAGGGTACTCGAACTTTGTAAAGAATTTCCTTCCTGGAGTCTGTGCCTTCGAGACAGTTGAAGCAAATCACTCCATGGCATTGGATCCCCGTTCTACCTTTGGAATGCACCCATTCCACCCAGATCCTGAGAGAAGGTCTAATCCCTTAGCAGATGATATGAGAGAAGCAATGGAAATGATTACTAAGGATAGTAAGGTTTTCGTCCTCGCTGTAGTTTCAAGTAATAGAAGAGTGACATGGGCTGGTGCAGGAGAGGTTAGACCTGTGACAGCAGCAGCGATTGAGTATTTGGATAAGACTGCAAGTTTCAAGGTAACGCCGAGCACAAGAGTAGTAATTTCCCCAGGAGGATGGCCTCAGGACAAGAGCCTGTACCATGCTCAGAGGGCAATTGAGTTGACGAAGAATGCGGTTGCTGATAATGGAGAGATCCTATTCCTCGCTGAATGTCGTGATGGTGTTGCACCAGGAGAGGCAATAGAGAACTTTTACAATAAACTGAAGGCGCCTCTTGATGAGGTGATATCCTCCATTAGTGGAACATATCATCTCTACGAGCATAAGGCCTACAAATTCGCCGAACTCTTGAAACGGGTCGCCAGAATTAGAATGTATACGAATCTAGATAGAGATACTGTAGAAGCAGCGCATCTTGAGAAAGTAGATGACCCGCAATCTGTGATTGACGAGTGGGTTTCTGTGGATCCGACGGCACAGATATTGTTTCTAGACCAAGGAAACAAGATTGCAATATATTCAGACTAGTCTTCAGTCCATCTTATCCCAGATATTGCATCATAGAGCGCCTTGAAGATTCCAAATCCCTTCTTGTATACATGGAGGGTTTCTGCACGAGGTTGAAGTGGAGGCAAGGTAGTTACCATTGCTTCTGATGCTTGGGACACGGACTTGAATACACCAATTCCCTTGAAAGCAAGAATTGCAGCACCTACAGCAGTTGCCTCCTCCATTTTTGTACGAATGACTGGAGTCCGTAGCACATCTGCCTGGATTTGCATCCAGATATCACTTCTTGCAGCTCCGCCTGTTACTCGGACTTCCTTGGAAGGAAGACCTAGTTCCCTCATCACTTCGACATTCGTACGAATCTCATAAGAGACCCCTTCTAAGATTGCACGAATAAGATGAGCACGAGTATGACCAAGTGCAAGACCTGCAAAGATGCCTCGTGCCCGAGGATTCCAATTTGGTGCCCCAGCGCCAACAAAATGGGGAATATGAATCACGCCCTCTGATCCGGGAGCTATGTGGCTGGCAGCTTCTGTAATCACATCATAAGGATCGACATTCTGTTCATCAGCAATAGCAAGCTCTTCACTACCAAGATTATCACGAAACCACCTCAGAGCAGACCCAGTAGTGAACATACTTGCCTCAACAACAAAGGCATTGGGCACAACATGTCGGCTACAAAGTACTCGCATTCCTGGATCAAGACGAACTGTCTTTGAGTGAGCAAGGAGAAATGTTCCAGTACCTGTTGTCGACTTAATCATACCTTCCCTTACGACGCCTACTCCCAGAGCGGCACACTGTTGGTCGCCACCACCAGCGATGATAGGAGTCCCTAGCGCAAGACCGGTCTCACTAGCAGCCCTTTCTGACAGCTCACCAACAGATGAACCGGACTCGACAGGTTTGGGTAGTTTCTCAATTGGAATTCCTAGAGCTGTCATCATCTTGTCCGACCATTTTCCCGTTCGCACGTCCAAAAGGAGAGTCCTACTTGCGTTTGAGTAATCTGTGATGAGCTGCCCAGATAACTTGTAGATAAGATAGTCATGGACTAGAAGAAACTTGTCTGCGACATTGAAAATAGCCTTATCATTCTCACGAATCCAGAGTATCTTCGGTGCAGTGAAGTATGGGTCGATAGTAAGGCCCGTTATCGAGTACACCTGAGCGGGAGCGACTTGTTTTCGAATCCAATCACATTGTGGAATCGTGCGTCGGTCTTGCCACACGATAGCATTTCGTAGTACGTTTCCATCCGCATCGATAGGCACCACGGTTTCACGTTGATTTGTGACACTGATGCTGACAACATGTTCTGGACTGATACTCGACTGTTTGAGGCACTGTTGGATTGTTCCGCATGACTTCTTCCACCAGTCCTCTGATCTCTGCTCCACCCAAGAGGGGTGTGGGAATAACGACTCATACTCAGCATATGCTTTCGCTACTACGTTGCCCAGACTGTCAAAGAACATAGAACGGACACCTGTTGTACCCGCATCAATTGCCAAGACTAGCTCGCTCATGGGAAACTCACACATTATCGAAAGACAATAACCACGTTATGAAAGCTTCGAGAATGCTCATTTGTAAGAGAGTTCAGAATCAATGACCTCCAGGATGGATCTTCGAGAGCCGATGCGCTCCATCTTGAATTTGTAATCGCTCTTGAGTCGATGCTCAAGTTTCATAGCCGCTCCACGGGTCTTGCACTCGGCGATATGGACAACATATGCAGGTTTATGCATGCGGAGGTAAGATGCTGAACGAGTACTATCAGACACGTGCTCGCTTAATCGTCTAGCAAGATTATTGGTCATTCCAGTGTAGTAGGTCCCATCCACGGTCTCAATAATATAGACAAAGTACATGACATGCTCAGAGGACAAGAGGAAATAGAATAGATAAAGGAGTCTATAATAATAAGCACAATAATAACCTGAGAAGAGTTCAAGGGAAAGGATTAGATGGTCGGAGATGCTCATACCAGTAGGACAATGGCAACTACAGCAATCGTGACAGGAGCAGCAGGATTCATTGGGAGTGCACTTGTTGAACTTCTCCTCTCAAGAAACTATAATGTACTTGGTATTGACAATTTTAGGACTGGAAAGAGAGAGAATCTATCAGTGGTTCAGGGAGATAAGAGGTTCCGCCTTCTTGAGGCGGATATATCAAAGAGAGTACTCACTAAGGACATTACTGAGGCACTCTCATCCTCTCATTTTGTATCAAAAGATATTGACAGTGTATTCCATCTTGCGGCTATCTCCTCAGTGAAGGAGTCAATAGAGAATCCACAATTAGTGAACGATACGAATGTAGCAGGAACCATCAATGTTCTTGAGATGACTCGTCAGCTAGAAATCAAACGATTGGTATTTAGCTCGAGTGCAGCCATCTATGGTAGTCCAGAGAAGATGCCCGTTCACGAAGATGCCCCCTGCCACCCCCTCAGCCCATATGCGGCTTCCAAGATTGCTGGGGAGTTGTATATTCACTCATACGCCGAGCTGTATGGCATTAGCGGGACCATTCTAAGATACTTCAATGTTTATGGTCCACGACAAGCATATTCAGAATATAGTGGTGTGATTTCGACCTTCACCAATCAAGCACTAAGAAATGAACCAATCACGATCGAAGGCAGTGGTAACCAAACTCGAAGCTTCATCTATGTAGAAGACATTGCACGAGCAACACTTGCTGCTGGAGAGATAAAGAAGGCGAGTGGGATGATAATAAATCTCTCAGGAATTGAGTCCATCTCGATTTCCAGACTTGCTCAGATCATAAGGAAGAATGTTGCAGACTCTCAGTCTGAAATTATCCATGTACAGCCTAGACCTAGTGATGTGAAGGAGAGCATCGGAAGTATGGAGCGAGCTCGTAAAATACTTGAGTTCCATCCAGAGGTACAACTGGAGAGTGGGCTCTGTAAGACCATAGAATGGTACAGAGCCCATCAAACAGCTAGGTGACTGTAATGATGAGATTGATCTGGTCTACAGATCCAGCCTCAGTGCGGAGAATCACCTGTACCAAATATTGCCCGCTAACTTGCCCTTCTGGAAGATAGACAGTCAGCAATGGAATAGTTCCATAGAGGTCTCCAATGCCAACATCCCCAATATCCAAAGTGTACGTCGAATTGACCGGAGTGATCTCTGAACCATGCCAGAGAATCGAGAAGTTCCCGGAAGGAGGTACTACGATATCGACATAGAGATGGTGAGTGACATTGTCATTATTTCGCATTAGAGTTGTAAGACTAGTGTAGAAACCAGAGGAGATAGTCACGGGATTGAAAGAAACTGACTCAAAGCCCACCTCGCCTTGCTCGATTGTGCTTCTGTTCAGTAGTCCGAACATCTTGTAGTAAGCTTCTATGACATTTTCACCGAGTTCAACTCGTTCTCCTGTGCGAGCATCAACAAGACCTACACCACCAAGCTTCTGAATTACACGGTTTACAGAGGTTTCTACTTCAAGAAACACGGGGACGATGAAGAATAGGTCTCCACCAAGATGGTACAGCAGCCTGTTACCATACCTGTGCAAACCCCAGAGTTGAAGTTGAGTTCGAACCACATCATTGGTTTCAAACGCCTGGACGACAGCTGTTGGGCCCAACCAGTTCGATTGCCCACTCTCTCCAGCACGGTAGAACGTCATCTGACCAAAACGTTGATTCCCACACCCCATGACGTAGATACCAGCCAGATTATGTGCGGACACAGCAGAAGAGGCAATTCGGAACTCTGCATTATGGTATGCAATGAATCGTTCCTCGCCTTCAATGTTCATAATTACATAGCGTGTATCTGAGTCATCAGGCTTTTGGTGAAAGTCCACTCCGTCAAGCCAAGTATTCGGATTGTCGACATGATAGATGTATGCAATTTCAAGCTGACGCTCGTATAGGTCTTCTGGCCATTTGAGCTGATATTGAAGCCAATCGGGCATCGTCTGCCAGTTATAATAATTCCTGTAGGTGCTGTCCAAGAAGATCTCTTCACCAATGATTGGTGACTTGTAGAAGTCCATCTCGCCCGTTTCAACATCGACAAGAACAGTGCCCATGAACCGCATATAGTGCTCATGTGCATATCCTGTGGAGAGTCGATAATCAATAAAGACAGATACTGCATAGCTAATGTTTCCATATGGATCTATTACAATGTACGGATCAGAGTCAACATTGAGTCCCTGGAGCATTATTGCCTCAACTCTGGATAAAACATCACGTTCTACGAGTATGTCCATGTCTCGCCCTAGATACGACCATGCCTCAGGACCTAGTGAGAACAGATAGAAGAACGACTCAAAGCCACGCAGGGTATAGTCGGGAGTCCCTCGAAATGTGCCATTTCCAACCTCCTCGAAGCTTGGCACATTGATGAACACACTGTGTTCGAATCCTCTTCCCTCTCCGTAGTAGAAGTTTACCGCATCTGTCCTGTTTAGTAAAGCAATATATTTCGCATCCTCAACCAATTCACCACTATAAGCATCTAGGATGACCATACCTTCAGTGTGTGTATAGATGATATATTGGTTGATGAAATTGGTTCCCGTTGCACCGGTCTCAAAGGTAAGGGGGGCAATCCAATATTCGTGCCCCTTGAGATATGTAATGTCAGAATCAGCTAATTGCATCCAGTTAGCTCCTATTTGATTCCTCATTCGAAGGTAACTGGCTGTCTGGTCCCATTGTCGTACTGTAGTCAAGCTCTCAATCTCACTCTCAGGTGTAGCATTCGAAGTCAAGTCATCAAGTGATTTAATCTCAAGATCTGTAATACCTGCAGCCCAGTTTGTGATTTGGATTTCCTTCGTCGTCTGTAGATTGAACTTCCAATCAATATACTTGTCACCATTCATCTGAATTCCATAGTAAACAGCTTGGATCACAGGAAGCATTACAACTAGGGCGATGAGAAAGATTGATAGTAAGGCGAAGTTCCGCGGAGAGCCTCCAAT
>JAEOUM010000090.1 GCA_016839275.1 Candidatus Thorarchaeota archaeon | reverse complement strand
TGGGACTACTTCATTATTATCTTCACGAGCTTGGAATTGATAGTGTTGATACTTCTGCACTCTTGTACATAACCGCAAGAAGGAGATATCTTATTGGATCGTATCCAGAGCCAGTGAGAAAAGCAGTGTTTGAAGAATGTGGCTGTGATGGTTGTCAGAATCTGAATCCAAATATGTCTACTACTAGCTCGGAATTCTTCCTTAATCTCTATATCCATAATCTCAGAGCGGCTGCAAGATTAAGCGCTGATAAAGAGAAGAGGAATGATTATCCGAGTACTGTCAAGAAATACAAAGGAAGGAGCGCGTCTATTAGTAAACAAAAATCGTATGAGGCAAAGGAAAATCTGATACATGGAGATGGCGCAGGCTGGATGACTGCAGAATCAATCTATGAACAAAAAAAGACGATGAGAAAGAAACAATCATCAGCTGATGATCCTTCGCCTAATATGACGTAGTGAATACGTGTCGCAGACCGTAGCCTTTATAGGTAACACGTGTCGGAAAAGTTGTCGAAGGAGCCTCCACAATGTGGCTAGAGATAACCTTAATCGGATTTATAATCGCACTGATAGTATTCTTCATTTTCTGGATAGTTCATGAGGGTACTCGCTGGCAAAAACATCCCCAATTAGGTATTTTTGCTAGAATTATTCAGGTTTCCCCGAAGCGAACATTTCTGATATTCCTCTTCTTAACTATTCTACTTATTCCACTCGCACTCCTAGTGATGACAGGTCTTTGGGTGGATGGGATTAATGCAGGAATCACACCAGCCAAATCTGATGTTGTCAATGTTATGCTCTTCACGCTGCTTGTAATGGCAGGAGCCTTGCCAGTTATGTGGGGTAGCTTCAGGACTTGGCGCCAATCTGCAAGAGCAGAGGCTGAAATGAAAGTCCGTCCGACTGAAATGTAGTTCAAAAAATGAAGTGGCTTTTCGTCCTGAATGTGGACTCACAAACCATTTTTCATACTTCTTATTTGAGGTGTTGACTGATGACCCAAGTTGAACTAGCAGAAGGTCTTCATGTTGTCATCGGTGGGCATTTCCCAAAGTGCAATACTCTAGTAATTATTGACAATGAAGTGGTTGTCGTGGATCCAGGATGTGGAATCGAGGATCTGCGTGCCTTCTTGATGACACAGAATCTAACCCTCAACGATGTTGGAACAGTAATCCTAAGTCACATTCATCCAGATCATATCACTCATGCAGTTCGGCTGAATAGACTATCACGTTGTAGAATTGCAGCGAACGAGATTACTACACCTCTCTTCAATGATAAAGAAAAGATGAAGAACTTCCTTGGGTTTGACAGAACCAATCCAGTTCGACCGCTTTGGGAGAAATTAGTGAATTCTAGGATGTTTGGTGCACTCGAAGACGGTCGGGTTGATGAGGAGCTGCAAAATGGTGACAAGTTCGCGTTGGGTAATTGCACCCTTAGAATGCTCTACACCCCTGGACATCTTCCTGACCATATGTGCATTGAGATTCTAGAGCCAAATCTTGTCTTTGCAGCAGATATCGACCTCACTGAGTTTGGTCCGTATTACGGTCATCCAAATTCATCTATCTCGGATTTCAAGGATTCAATCCGTCGTCTACAGCATAATAACTACAGAGGATTGATCAGTGGCCATTTGAAAGAGCCTTTAATTGAAG
Source organism: Candidatus Thorarchaeota archaeon (assembly GCA_016839275.1). Classification (GTDB taxonomy): domain Archaea; phylum Asgardarchaeota; class Thorarchaeia; order Thorarchaeales; family Thorarchaeaceae; genus SMTZ1-45. The sequence goes on along the minus strand of JAEOUM010000090.1, from coordinate 3,759 downwards.
ACTATAAGACAGCTCTAGCAGCATATCAAAGAATCATTGGTATACGGGAAGATTTGGTTCTCGCTGCAATTATGGATGGCGCAGGCTCTGTTCCTGAAATCACTCTCAATCCGATTATCTACCCTTCCCTTACAGATCCTGTGTATCTTCAATTTGAAACATGGATGATTGAACATCATGTTGCTTCTCTTCTTCAGAGGGGCCTCATCGAGGAAAAGAAGAAGCGATACGAAGCTCTGTGATTCCTGACCAAGCCCGCCAGAAGTGTGATGTAGGTTTCTTGGCAATTTCAGAGTGGTACAGGGGGAAATATCATCGGGGTGGCCCAGAGCATTACTAGGAGAACAAGTATTGGCATTATAATACAAATTATGGCCTCAATAATTCTCGACTTAGAGTGAACAAACGGAAGTAAGAATCCAACACGGTTTCTATAATCAATCCATTCAGAACCATAAACTTCCTTCAAATGCAGCTCCTCAATTGATGCGATTATTACATATGCAAACAACATCGCCACCCATAGTGCGATAGTTTGCTCGATAGAGAACCAACCAATTCCAAAAGTATGTTGAAGGATCCATACGCTTTGATAGGTAACGATTATTGTAAATACGATAATGGAGAAATATTGAGGGTGTCGGACAAAGCGATATGGACCAGTTGTGACCAAACCTGCGGATTTCTTCGTCCATAGATATCCAACTGAGTAAGCTAGGAGTAGAAGCGCTAGAAAAAACGAAACTATGTTGATTATGTCAGAAGGATACAGGGTAGCGGCTATAGGATTAGTCATGATAAGTATAAGATACATAAGAAAGGGAACAGTCATTAAAGCGCCCCAGGCAGTAATAGGAGGGATTGACGCAAGGAATGGGAGAAGTAATCCAATAGAACCAATAACTCGCAGCTTCAACCGTTGAATGTGACTATCAGATTCTTGTTTTAATTGTTCACTAGTACTCACTAACCACACCCAATCAGAAAACTTCTCAGAGATTCATAAAACATACTCTCTACGTAAGATGCCTTGCTTGATAACAATAGTTAATAACAATTCCTCGATAGAGCGCAGGGGAAATGGATGGCACCTGACAATAAAGTGAAAAAAACAAACAGATTGGCGGATGAGAAGAGTCCATACCTTTTACAGCACGCAACTAATCCAGTAGATTGGTATGCATGGTCAGACCAAGCATTCGAGAAGGCAAAGAAGGAAGATAAACCAATCTTTCTCTCAATAGGATATAGCACATGCCACTGGTGCCATGTGATGGCGCATGAGTCTTTTGAAGATAAAGAAGTTGCCAGATTGATGAATGATACTTTTGTTAACATTAAGGTAGATAGAGAAGAGCGCCCAGATATTGACGGTGTATATATGCAGGTTGCACAGATGATTACAGGTCGGGCAGGTTGGCCACTGACCATCATAATGACCCCTGATAAGAAACCTTTCTTCGCGGGGACTTACATTCCAAAGAAGACACGTTATAATACACCCGGGATGTTAGATCTAATCCCACGAATTGGTCAACTTTGGAAGGAAGACCGAAACAATATAGATGATGTAATTCAAAGAGTTGAGAATGCACTCAAGGAAACGCAAACGGATAAGACTAGTTCAGACTTGTCTGAAAATGACATCATCGCTGCCTTCAGCGACCTATCTCAGAGATTTGATGATGAAAACGGGGGTTTTGGAAGCGCCCCTAAATTCCCTTCTCCACACAATCTTCTCCTGATACTACGGTACTGGAAGCGAACAGGAGATGCTTGGGCACTTCATATGGTAGAGAAGTCCCTAATCGAGATGCGAAAAGGAGGAATTTTTGATCATGTGGGTTTTGGATTTCATAGATACTCAACAGATGCACACTGGTTAGTTCCTCATTTTGAGAAGATGCTCTACGATCAAGCAAGTCTAATGTTAGCATACACTGAAGCATATCAAATATCAAAGAATCCACTCTTTGCGCAAGTTGTGAGTGAAATCTATGAATACGTAACTCGTGATTTAATGAGTCCGGAAGGAGCGTTTTACCCAGCTGAAGATGCGGATAGTGAGGGAGTCGAAGGAAAATTCTATGTTTGGTCGAAGGAAGAAATAGACACTATCTTGCCCGAGGAGGAGAGAAGCCTCTTCACGAGATTCTATAACATTGAGCCTGATGGTAATTTCCAAGAAGAGGCAACTCACGAAGAAACAGGATTGAATATCCCACATACCACAGTAGAATTAGAAGACGTTGCCAATTCATTAGTACTTGAATTTGAATACGCAAGGGCTTCGATTGAGAGAGCAAGGAAGGCGCTCTTCAATGTACGAGAAAAAAGAATTCGACCTCATAGAGATGAAAAAATTCTGACTGATTGGAATGGATTCATGATTTCTGCCCTTGCTAGAGCAGGCGTAGCAATGAACGACTCGAGATTGATTGACGCGGCAGAGTGTGCAATGTCATTCTTGCTTGATCATCTTCTCAATGAAAAAGGAGAGCTCTTTCATAGATACAGTGATGGCGAAGTCGCTTTCAGGGCCTTTTTGGATGATTACGCCTTCATTATATTGGGGCTTTTAGATCTATATCAAGCCACATTCAAACCCAGATACTTGGAACTAGCAAAAAGACTTGCTGAAGACATGTTAAAGAATTTCTGGGATAAGGAGGATGGAGGTCTGTACTTCACTGGAACATACGCAGAAGAATTGCTTGTAAGGAGAAAAGATGCTTACGATGGCGCGATGCCTTCAGGCAACTCGATTGCGATGCTGAGTTTCATTATACTTGCTAGAATGCTAGGTGATAGTGAGTTTGAGGATTACGCCAATGCAATAGGTAGAAGCTTTTCTGCGGACATAGATTCAGCTCATTCAGCGTTTTCTATGATGTTGGTAGCTCTTGACTTCGCCTTGGGGCCATCCTTTGAAATCGTGCTTGCAGGAAATCCTGAACACGAAGACACACTATTAATGCTGCAAGCAATTAGGCAGAGATTTCTTCCAAGAAAGATAATACTACTTCGCGGAACTGATACTCAATCACAGGCGTTGAACAAGCTTGCGCCCTTTACGAAATATCATCTTCCTCTACATGATAAAGCCACTGCTCATGTCTGTGTTGACCATAACTGCAAGTTGCCAACTAATAATGTTGAGCAGATGCTTAAACTTCTAGGTGAAACCTAGTAAACAATGCTGCTCTATTGAGAAGGTTTCTTCCTAATCCACCATACTAACAGAATGAGTATAACGGCAACTCCGCCTCCTGCAAACGCAATAACAGCTCCATATTGGGTGAGGAAATCATTTGGCCAAATCTCAGCAAGTACTTTGCCAGCATCAAGCCACGAGTCAGCAATTCCGAGTAATGCTGCAGATATATCATCTAAAGCGCTCTCGTATGGTGCAAAAGCGCCATCAATATCTCCAGTTGAATTGTAGGATTCAGCTATCGCCTTGAAAGTAGTGGCTACCACTCCTGTAGCTTTAGTAATATTCGTTGGATAGACCAAGGTTGAATTATCAGCAAGCTGCGCGAAGTATGGAAGAGCTCGTTCGCCTGCGTCGATGAAATCTGTAAGATTTGTTTCTGTCATTATTGATGGAAGGCTCGCGAGAGCAGTCCTGTATGAGAGATACTGCAGTGTTACCTGAGCCTCAAGTCCGAGACCAATGAACATTATGACTGCAGCTTTAAAGAAGACTTCGTTTGTTATACCATCGAATACGCTAAGATACGATTTAAGACCAGATGC
>JAEOUM010000089.1 GCA_016839275.1 Candidatus Thorarchaeota archaeon | reverse complement strand
GGTCTGAGCTCTCCGTTCGAGCTTCTTCAGAGTTCTCCATTTTAATTCTAGGCACTTTTTGTTGCAAGGCACGAGATATCAAGTAGTCCTGAATTTTTCTTGTTGCTTTGAATTCATTCATCCTGACGGAAGGATCCTGAGAGACTGACCTAAGTTTTCCTGTTCTATATTTGCTCAGAAACATCATCCTGTGAGTGTCTACGCTCGGATTGATGACGATTTCAAGAATGTCTGCGTCAATACACTTGATAGCTCCTGGTTGCAAATGAACTCCTTCAAATACTGCAATCGCTCCCTCCATTAAAACTCGTCGAATCAAATCCTGAATATGTGGACTAATTATCTCAGACTGGGCAATATATCCTCTCACTACCAGATCAAGTGTCGAATCTCCTGATTGTTTATACTCATATGCTTGATAGGTGTGACAAAACAATTCAGGATGACTCTCTTTCTTGTGTATTCCTCTTATGACTTGTCTTATTGTATCGGTACTAATGAACCGTGTAGCTGCAAGGTCTCTCACTAATTCAATCGCTAACATAGATTTACCAGTTGCTGATGCTCCTTCGAGTACAAGAATTAATGACGGAGTATAGTTTGATTCACCACGAGTCTGTTCATAGGTCGTCAGTAACTTGAAATTATCCCGAATCTTCTTTGGGTAGTTCTTGAGCGAACCTTCAATAAATGAGATAAGGTCAGTTTCCGTCCACTTATTCGAAATGGATGTTTTTGATAGAACCCCGTCAATAATACCAGAGATTTCGCAGTCACTAAGACCACTGAGCCTCAATCTTCCTCGTAAGACAGCAAGAGGATACGGACCTTCTTCCTCTTGAAATCTCAACCGCATTTTATAGCACCCTGCGTTCAGTGCTATACGTATTCAGCCTCAAAAGGACTTCCGTGATGCGTATCTGCGCACATGACGTCCAGATGAACCGTTTAGTGTTCGACTAGTGGATGGACGTGAAGTCTGACGTTTTGGTTTCCATATGAAAGGTCGGCTCATATCAATATCATCCTTCATCAGCTCAATTGATTTGCTGGCTTTTCTAATTGCCCCGTTTCGTACTTTTGAAAGACTCATGCACTCATCATGAAGGGTAATGTATCCATTTAGAAGACAATAGTCATCATCATTTTCGACAAGATCAATATCATAATTCCAAAGAATCAGATTGATTCTTGCCGTTGAATCAGCAATCTCAATAATGGCGATTTCGTGTTTTCTACCTGAAGCTTTGGAAGTCACCTGTTTCCTAGCTCTCCTGTTGAATATTCTGAACCTTACATTTACTCCTCGAGAATCTGGAGTCAAATGGATGATATCAGTCCAGCTTATCTCAGATTCCTGTTCAAGCAAAACCTTAGATTGAGTCATTTGATATAACGCTTCCAGAGATTCATCTGGGCGTAGGTTAATGAACTCCTATCAAGTATTCATTGATGAATCTCTTTCAAGGCTAGCTGAAGCTGGTCGAGACCTTTGACAAGCTCCTCGTGCTCACCTCCAAAACCGATTCGGAGATGCCCATCAAGTTCCATGTGCGATCCGGGCACAGTGAAGGTGCGATATTTTGTCACTAACAACTTACAGAGCGCATCAGTACTTCCTCCAGTTGCAAGCCGTGGTGCTCCAACAACTCCACTCTTCGGTTCAATCCATTCCAACCACTCTTGGTTATCCATCCATCCTTTGAGAATCCTGAAATTGGAGAGCATTGATTTGCGCAACCCTTCGAGTAATCGCTCTCGCTTCTTTAAAACTTCTAATGCTATTGTTTCTCCTAATGATGAGTTGCAGATGGTCACCTGTTCACGTACAGCTCTGATGGCCTCAATTATTGGTGTATCTGCAACCACCCAACCGAGACGAATGCCTGGAAGTCCCCACGTCTTAGACATGCTGGTCAAACTAATAGCATTGGGGCTCATTGTTGCCGCTAGTGGTGGTGGGCTGTCAAACATCATATCCCTATAGGTTTCATCAACCATTAGATACGCACCAGCCTCCTCTGCAATCTCGATTGCTTCTTTCAATTCATCTTCAGTTATCACTGAGCCAGTTGGATTATTGGGATGAGTCAATGTAATCAATTTGGTATTTTTCTTGACAAGTTTTCGGAGCTCATTCATATCGGGTCTAAACTCATTACCCCAATTCAATCTGAACAATGAGAGGTCTCTCTCAAGAGACCTAGGTATCTGATATAGTGAAGGATAGGTTGGATGTTCAACGATTAGATGATCCTTTGTACCGACAAGATGCCCGATGACAGCAAAGTTACCTTCACTTGCGCCTGTAGTCACAGCAACATTTTCTTGTGTCATCCCGCGATATTGTTTAGCAATCTCTTTTCTGAGATCAGGATGTCCCAAATGGTAACCGTAGCGTAACTCAACTTTATTCAGATCGATTCCTAGGTCCTTTACAGATAGGAACTTCATTCCACTTTCGCCAATATCATAATCTACCTCAAACTGATATTCGTCAAACCATACCTCAAGAGGCATACGTGTAAAGACCATGTTTTCCACACCTGTTTCAGATTCATTTATGCGTAGGATAAATAGATTCGCGAATGGCAATGATGACGACTTATTGGAACGTCTGAACACACTATTGATAAGGCGTCCTGCATACTTGTTAACGTTCCATCATACGAGGAATCCACTGTGACACTTCGAATTTTAATAGTTGATGATGAGCCAGCAATTCATGAAGTCATGGATGCATACCTGAAAAAATTCCTCGATGATTTTGAAATTATCACTGCGGCAAACGGCAACGACGCAGTATCCATGGCAGAAGACTGCATCAAACAGGGTCATCCTCCTGATTTTGTATTGATGGACATGAAAATGCCTGAAATGGGTGGTCTTGATTGCACACGAGTGCTTACAAAATTAGGAATAAACAACATCCATCTACTCACTGCATATTTTGACAAAGATTCGATGAAACAGGCAGTAGAAGTCGGTGCAAAGGGCGTATTGAAGAAAAGCGAAGGATTTGCATCTGTTGCAAAGAAAGTAGCAGACATGGTGCGTGGTACAAGAGAACCTGCCTCGGCTTCACATCACGCATAGCTCAACAAAACCCTTTTCAGTTGTTGATATGAAGGGAGCTATCTAAGAGTCCTCTTAGGAGTTGAAATAGGCAAATGCGTCGCTCACCATCAAAGATTGTATTTCTTGGAATCATGACACTATTCTTAATAGTGTTGATTGGGGGTTCTACTCTCACTACAACTACTGCTCAAGTGCCTGTATTCCCTACTGATTTTCTTCACGACGATACTCTCTATGTTTATGCTGCATTGGATGGACAGAATGTCATCGATGCAGATAGTCAAGCTGCACCCTTAGTGCTCAATATGGAGAATCCAATGCTGCTTACACTTCAAATCAATGTAACAAGTACTCAGGATCTCAACATTAGCGGCACAATCATGTTCTACTATCAAGGTATTGCGATATTCCCCATTACCATTGTTGAGCCTGTAACTAACTCCACATGGATTTGGGTAGATCATACAGCCTCTGTCCCTGTTGTCAATGCGTATATCGATTTTGCATCGCTCTTTAATTACGGACCTCTCAAATTAATCACTGGTATCCTTCAGGCTACTATGGACTTTAGTTATTATGTAGAAGGCGACGTCACACTGCATACTTTAGGTAGTGCATCTCTTTACTTTAGCATACCTGCAGCACCAATTGATATTTTCACATCTGTAACTGGTATTACAACTAGTGTTGCAACTGTTGGAGTAGTGTATGGGGTCGGTAATGGATTCATGAGTCTTTTTGAGGGTTTAAAGACTGCGTATAAGCTGCGTGGAATTCATAAGAAAGCCTCTGAGCTGAAGTCACTTCCGAATCTGACAGTCCTTGGTGCGTTGCCTCTTCTCTTCTCTATGCTATCTGGAATGTCTAAGATTGGTAAGAAGAAGAAAAAGAATGAAGATGACACCACAAGAGAGGATAGTAGCGTTAGTGAATATATTATCAGGCAACGCTTACGAGAGACTGCTCCTGATGCTTGGCAAGCTGACAAATGCCCTAAGTGTCGGAAAAATTGGAACAAGAAACTAGACATGTGCAAGAAGTGTAACTTCACACAGGATGATGCTCGAGTTCACTATGCAGATCTTTTAGCTTCCAAAGTACCAATTGCTTTAAAGGTGATGGGCAATAAAAAATCTGCAAGTATCCGTACTCTTGCGAAGAAGACAAAATCGACAGACTATAATGCTGGAGTCATTGCTGCAGCAATGGTTGATACAAATGTCACTGAGATTGTCAAGGTTGGTACTCCTCTTCGTTCCTTTGTGATGAATATTGCAGGTCTTGCTTTTCTCGTTGTAACTTGGCAGCAGTTGCTTGGCGATAGCGCCAGTTCGCTTCAGACAACAATCACAGTCATTGGAGCAGCTATGTCTCTTGCAGTAATCATAGCGCTCTATATCAGTCGAAAGACTCAGATTAAGAGGTTCGAGGCTGATATGACAGATGGTAAGAAATGGATGCCTACTGAAGAAGAAGCCAAAGCTGAACTAGCTGCAGATGACGCTACAAAACAAGGCATAGTAGAACAGGATGAAGATGTATCTGAAGACACTATAGAAGAGAGTGCTGTGTCAGAGGAACTTGATTCTGAGCCTGATTTCGACAGAACAACTAACGAGGACAACATGCCCGAAGATTAGACACAGTGTTATCTTTGGCTAGTTAGAAATAGGGGCGGGATTATTTGCCGCCCCTTCTATTTCATTCATCCTCATCAGGTTCTAATTCTGTCATATCTTCTGACGGTTCGATTTCCATTTCTTTCTCTTCAATGGAATCGATATCCATGTCTGATACACTTTCTTCTTCCATGGTGGTGGAATCTGAAACGACTGGGTCCTTAACTTTCCTGACTCTAACATTCGATGCGCGGTTCAAAGCTTGCACGATTTTTGATGAGATAAATGGTATCACCACCAAAAACGCTACAGGCATCAGCACAATCACGCCAAGTTCATAGCTTTGTAGAAAGTCCATAGTTGTGACAGCTGCAGCTCCAACGACTACGAGAAACATCAAGAATTTGATTCTGATTGAGGAGCTATACCTATTGACCATTGTGTCTTTCTCATCCTCGATAATCGGACCTGGAGTATTAGCATCCTGCATCTTCTTGAGTTTCTTGAGACCACTACTAACTTCTCTATATAGATTGACGACAACGACAAGGATAGATGATACATACGCTACAAATATCGTTGTCATGATTGATGGAATAGATATGCCTGCAATCTCGAATGCTTGGTCTATCATATTTGCCTTAAACCAATCAATCTCAGTTCCATAGTTGAGAATCATTATGATTACCACAGGCACAAAGAATAGATGCCAAAGACCTGCAAACATTCTCTTTCTACTCAGAGTTCCTCTGACCATGACTGCGGATACTGCATCTCGATAGAGCCATAGTCCATAGAGAAGTACAGAAGCTCCAAGAAGTGCCACAGTGAGTATTAGTGCTCCTCCATAATCACCAATAGAATAGAATCCCCATGAAGTTAAGATACCTAATGCACTAGCGAGCACTATCATGAGATAGAGTCTATCCATACGTTTCACAGATTTCCGTAGCTCTTCTTTGCTCGTCCCGGTTCTACGAAGAGATGGAGAAATTCTGAAGTAGATAAACATGCCAATCAGACTGACTGCAAAAGATATGCCTGCAAAAGAAGCCACTGTTTGAGCATCCATGACACCAATATCAGGATTGGCTACATACAGGTAGAATGTATCTGTTGTTTCAGAGTATTGGACAAACTCGCCCGAAGCTGCCACCGAGATGTCCTTTGTTCCATATCCTTCGGTAATTGGTAGGTGCTCGATTAAGAGAATATAGAGTCCAACAAGGTCGGTTTCTTCTGCGAGCATAGTTGGCATATTCATTATAGTAATGTACAGTTCCAGTCCGGGGACTGGATTTCCATATGCATCTATCACGGAGATAGAAATCAGTAACGAGTCTCCTTGAGTAGGAGTTTCTGTATTGAAATCTACGAAGAACTCCAAAACTCCAAGTACAGTAATATTACCCTTAATCGGATCTCCTGTCTGAATGTCCTCATGATTTACAGCTGCTGTGTATTCATATTTTCCTGGTGCCCAACCAATTGTGGATACATTAACTGCATAGAGTCCAGGACTCACCTCAATCAGGTTGTATGCTAATGCCTTCACATAGAATGAGACCGTTGCTCCAGAAACGGGTCTGTCTAACCAGTCTCTCAGAGTTAATTCCAACCTTGTCCTATCTCCTTGCAGAATAGTCCAACCATTAGTTGATATTATTGCAGCGGATGCAGAGGCATCAGTATATGCTCTTATCGAGAAGCTTTTCATCCACGGTGATGCATATGTTGCATTGACATAGATTGTGAAATTATTTGGCCCCATTAGGAAATCAGCAAGTACAGTCATAATATAGTCTGGGTCGCCTGCTGAATTAATCTGGGTATATTTCGTCCCATTTATTTCAATGGTTACGCTTGTCCCGATAAAGACTGGTCCATATCTGTCTTTTACAAAGACATGAACCTCGAACATAGAACCGCCCTCCACTCTAGTATCATAGAAGACATTTGGATCTAGTTCACCATAGACTTCGAAGCTGATAGCAGTAGCAGGAGGGCCAACGATATTTGGTGTATCTACATTTAGGTCAAAACTATGATCTCCGATGCCTAGATTCATACTATGAATAAACCTGTAGCTTCCCAAATCTGTTGAGCTCTCAATCATTGCGAAAACTTTTGGTCCGCTCCTAAGTGTAACAGTTGCGCCAACAATTGGATGTCCATAAGCATCTGTGATGTTGAACCAGGCATCTAATGGTTCATCCTGCTGAACCATCGCTGGGAAGTTGGTTGATATGACTAGGTTTTCAGTTAATACCTGAACGGTGAATGCTCTAGCCATCATACCCTCTGCGAGTGCATAGGGATGGTTTGCTCTACCCATAACAACATGAATCCCAGCTTCAAGCTGAACCTCAGGAATATCTAGAATGTGTGATTTTTCAATAGCTGTTGTAGCGTATACGACACTATCAATGGAAATTGTGACAGTGGCTCCTTCTACTACTCCGCCCCGATTATCAAAAACAATTGCTCGAAATGAAGTGTTCGCACCTTGCTGTACAATATCAGGAACCTGCAAATCTACATGCAAGTTGCTTCTGACAATGAACACATCTGTGTAGGATCTATGGAATACATGGTAGAATCCATTATCCACAATGATGCTTAGATTTACAGTCCCTATTGGCCAAGCAACATCTATCATTGCTGAATATGTGCCCATGCCTTCCCAGAAGTAGAATCCGTATGTATTAGCGCTTGGTCCCTCTGGTGTCAAATAGTGTGATGTTACGAAGACATTTGCATCATCTACGATTTCACCAAAGATGTTCAACACAGTGACATTTGCTTGGACACTCTGTCCTTGAATAAGGTCCGTCGCGGAATATGCCATTGAAACATCCAGAAGATAACTACTATCAAGATTCCGAACAGCACCTAGTATCATGCTATTGATTGATGCAAATGGGTACGTAGCAATTTCGATGCCCGGTACTAAGTCTATATTACCAATCACAAGCGGATTGCGAACCTCTCCAACTTTGACAGCCCATTCTACCTCTCCACTGAATGAAATTGATGTTAGAAGTTCATCTTGATCAGTGAACAACAAGAACTCATCTTGATTGTCTCCATCAAAGTCCGCTACAGCTGCACTGAGGGGTGTAGCGCTAGTAATAGCCGTTGTCCAAAGTGTCGATAACGTAAGGTCCGCACTTGTTAGCTGAAGTTCTCCAGAGCTTAGAAGAATAAACAATTCATCCGTATTACTACCACCAGTGTCATGTGTAAAAACATATTCGATGTCTTGATGGGGGATTGTATAATATGGTGTGTCATTCACATTTGTAGTTGTGCTGTCAAAGATGAAGATGCGTCCAGTTGGATCGGAGCCATTCCAATAATTGACAGCAGCCACAAATTCTTCACGATTATTGAATGAGTCATATCGGCTCCAGAGACCTACAGGGACTTGGTCGGTATACTCACTCAGTCCGACGTCAAGTGAACGAATGAAAGATAGGTCTTCAGCGTTATGTATGTCAATTTCCAAGTTTGCCCTGAGAATAGCAATGTATCCATCACCTGTAGTGGGAGAGTTAATCACAGAGTAACTTCGTGGTGCATCTGCACCCAATAGGTCCAGCTTCGACCAACTTGTGTCAGAATCCATTTTTATCAAGGATAGGGGTGTCGTGTCTGAAACAAGAAGTAGTTCTTCATTTCCATCGCCATCGTCATCTATAACTCCAAGATGGTTGAAACTCTTGTAGGCATACGGGCATAATCCCTCTCCTATCAGGGAGAGTGTATTTCCGTGATAGGCATGGTATCCAAGGTAAGTTCCACTGTTGTAATAGTAATCAAGAACGATGACATCCGCTACATTATCACCATCAAGCATGGCTGTGTATACTTCGAAATATTCCCATCTCTTGCCTGTATTTACTATAGTCACACTATCAAGAGCAGTACCACTGCTTGAATATTGAGTGAGTGTAAGGTCTTCAACTCCCATCTCTCTCTCAATGGTGTAAATGACTTTCCGACCATCTGAAAGATTCCCAATGTCTGACTGATGCGCTCTACTAGTCACATAATCTGTATGACTCTTGTCAACTCGCCATACAAAATTACCAGCTACAGTGAAATTCAATGGATGTGTAGAATTACCCATATTGTTTGTATTCAGGTATGTGTCTTGAAACTCCATATAGTACTCATAGATGCCTGTTTGAAGATTTCCAATGAAGGCATAGTATAGCCCTTCATTATGAGATGCATACATTTCATCCTGAGGTTGGATCCACGGTCCGATTCCCCCAGGTCTCATGAATATGTCAGCAAATTCTATTTCTGATGTTTCATCGATTTGCACTTTGATGGTCACATAATCATCAAGAATTGTTGGGTGAGCTGGATCCATAGGCAACAGCACTACATCAGGCAGTGTTGAATCACTAAGAAGCAAATATACATCGCCCATTACCCTGCAAATCACATCTGCTCGTGTGTCAAAGTTGGCATCTATTGTTTCTATTTCATATGAAGACGAAGCAGATCGAACATCAATCAAATATTCTGTATAAGCCAACTGACCATCCGCTCCTCGAATTATCCCAAGGCCACCATCTGTTGTTCCAGTAACAAGATCATCAAACGTGTCACTATCCATTAAGCCAACATCTTGACGCTTGTAGCTGGGCATGTAGATCCCACTCGCCTCTCGTATTGGGAGCCCCACATTTCCGTCTCTGAAGTAGGCCTTCTCTTGGTTTTGGCTGATGATTACTAAGTCCTCTTGAGGATTAAGATTGAAGTTGCCTGTTTGGATGGTTCTGTATGAACTTGAAAGTGGGTCTACGTTGATTGTAAATGCAACACTTAGAGTGGGTCCTGAGTAGACAACAAGATATCCATTTGATTGAATCGTAGCAATCTCCTCAAGTCCACCTAGATGGTCGAACTTGACCATATCCTGTATGGCATATGTGAGAAGAATGGAATCAATCTGACTTCCATTAGCCGCTACAAGTGTCAGGTTTCTATGTCCCGTTGTACCTGCTGTATTCACAAGTGCTATTGAGTCCTCAGTAAGACTCGCAAATTTGCCTATGGCCACATCATAATAGCAATTTATAGTATTAAATGACCCAATCGTGGCATGTGCGAACAAATCAAGGGTTGTAAAGTTGACATTGGTGTTCACATTCTTTATGAGAACGTCAGGATATGCATCTCCATTAAAGTCACCAAAACCAACTGCGGCAGGATAGTTGAAAGGTATTGGGTACTGCAAAACAGTCCCATTATTGATATCGACTACTAAAATAAAATATTGAGGATTGACATAGTTACGTATCAGAAACTCTGTATCACCATCATTATCAACATCATGGCCTACAATGCCTGAACCTAATCCCTGATCTCCTGTCGGAAGCGCAATATCGAAGGACACATCGTTTAGGATATCCACAAAGTAGAGCCTGTCCTCATCATCAATAACATAGGCAAATCCTTGATAACCTTGTATTGTTCCGGTTGCAATTTGGATATTTGCCGCACCAGGCAGTGAATAGTGATGAAGCGATTGTGATGGCACGAATCCGGTGTCTTCTTCTAAAAAAACGTTTGAGGTTGTTGAAAATGAACCTAGAATAATTGGCGCAACTAGCATGAATGAAATGAAAAATAATGAAAACAATCTAATCGTGCCAAGATTATTTGAATTCATAGGTTCCGATTTTGGTCTAAATCTGCTCTCTCTTCTCGTAGTACCCATCTTAGATGCATCCCCAGTGTTCTTATTCGTTGTTTTGTTCACTCATGTTCTGAGAAACATGTATTCATATCCTCTCAATGCATAGCTACATGGCGAATCCTAAGCTCTGCTCGGTAATGTTCAGTTTTAACCCTTTTATCGATTCTGTGCTTCTCCTAAAGTAGAACCAATAGTCTAAATATGATGAGGCTCTAGCGGAGGATTCAGATATTTGGAGGACGCCATTATGGTTGAGCATATTGCTGTAATCGGGTGCGGAGCGGCTGGTGCAACTGCTGCATTACAAGCCCGAAAATTCGACCGGAAAGTAGCAATTTCATTATTTAATTCTGAGAGGTACTCTCAATATTCTCGATGTGGTTTGCCCTATACTATATCAGGGAAAGTCAAATCCTTTGAAGATCTTATTTTAATGCCTCCTGAGAATTGGGCTGGGTTAAATATTAACGCTAAGCTTGGTTGCAGTATAACCAACATTGATCACAAGAAACATGAACTCTTCTTCAGTAGTACTGATGGTGAAGGAAGTCAAGTATATGACTCGCTTATCTTTGCGACAGGTGCAAAGAATGCAGACCCGCCTATTAAGGGTCTAGACAAGAAACATGTTTATGGCCTTCGAACCCTTGATGATGCGAAAGCACTAGCAAAAGAAGCTGATAAGGCAAAGAACGCTATCATAATAGGCGGTGGTCTGGTTGGAATGGAAGCCGCCGAAGCCTTTCATGAACGTGGACTCAACGTAACTGTCGTTGAGTTTTTACCTCATGTTCTTCTAGCAATGGTAGATCCAGATATGGCTCAGATTATTGAAGATCATTGCAGAGAGC
>JAEOUM010000088.1 GCA_016839275.1 Candidatus Thorarchaeota archaeon | reverse complement strand
TCCTGGACATGTTTTCAGTTATGATCCAGAGAAATTCAGGAAAGCAACTCATCTAGTGAATAGAGGAAACCTACCAATTAGGGAGGTCACATTTGGGAGAATAGCAGATCTTCTGAAACCAATCCACAGACTTGAGATAAAACCAGATACTAATTTAACCTGTGAGCAATTGAAAAGTCTTGATATTGATTGCCGCACCGGAAAGAATGATTAAGTAAAGAAACTGCGGAATATTTGACAAATGGGACCAATTTAATGGAGACATCATATTGACCGAGGACTTGGACTGGGAATTGGTTATCATTGGTGGTGGCCCAGCAGGAATGACTGCAGCCATATATGCGGCACGCTATGGGTTGAAGACATTACTACTTGAATCCAAAGTATTGGGAGGGGCTCAAGCCACAAGTCCAGGAATTGAAAATTATCCAGGCTATACATTCATTGTCGGGATAGAGTTAGCAACCAAGATGAAAGAACAAGTAAGAAAGTCAGGTGCAGTAATTAAGGAGATTACAGATGTTCGAAGTATTCAACGAGAGAGCGATGATGGTGATTTCCTACTTGACACACGCCGAGGAGTCTATCGTGCCAAAGCAATCATTATTGCCACAGGCGGGGGCCATAAGCACCTAAATGTTCCAGGTGAGGATATGCTTACAGGTAGGGGAGTTTCGTTTTGTGCAACATGTGACGGTCCTCTATTCCGAGATAAGACTGTAGCAGTTGTTGGTGGGGGAAATACAGCTGTCACAGAAGCCCTGTACCTTGCAGAGATCACGAAAAAGGTCTATCTAATTCATCGTCGAGATGAACTCCGTGCAGAAAAAGCGGTGCAAGATTATCTATTCAAGTCAGATATAGAGGTCTTGTGGAATTCTGTTGTAAAGGAGATTAAGGGTAATGACCTAGTAAATGAAATTATTCTTGAGAATGTAAAAACAGGTGAAACAAACGCCCTAAAGATTGATGGCGCCTTTATTGCACTGGGATCAAGTCCTGAGAGTGCACTTGCAAAGAGTATTGGTGTAGCAACAAACGAACGGGGAGAGATACTCGTAAATTCAAAGCAAGGCACGAACATTGCAGGTGTTTTTGCAGCAGGTGATGTCGTGGAGTCTATGAAACAGATTGCAGTTGCGGTGGGTCATGGTGCCATTGCTGCTGATTCTGCATACAGCTACATTAGACATTTCCAGAGGGGTCCTATAGGGTATGCGTAGTTTCTATTCACGGGCCAGCATAGAATAGCTAAGATGCTAATCTTGATTTTTCTACAATCATTGCACTTCTTAGTACGACTCTTGAGGATGGAAACGTTAATAACACCACCATGAAGCCGATGCTCAACACGCTGAGCCAACCTTCTCAGCGGCATGAAAGCTGTCCGGGATGTCTCTATGAAAAGGGTCAAGGTATTTACCATAGCAATCGCGTTTGTGCTCGTCTTGATAGCCGCTTCAGCGCAGCCTGTAGCTGCAGCTAGTAGATCGGATACTCTAAATTCCTACATTTCTTCGAGATATGATGCCTTGAGAGGAGGATACAGTCCGCCAAGAGATAGTGTTGTTCGTGTCGATGCCACTTATGGGGCGATTCTAGCACTTGATGAATTGGGAAGTCTTGATTATCGTCCACCCCCGATTAATTTGACTAAAGCGCTTGAATCGTTAACACTTCGGCAATGGTCAACAAATAATCCATTTAATGAACTTGACCAAGAGAGATATGGTGGTTTTAGCGAGTTTCTAGTTGGACCAGTTACAATGGAAATGACATTCATGGGGATGATACTCCATCAAAGACTTAAAGCTCAGTCAGACTACCCAGGAATCAATGCAGAAAACATCAATGCAACTGCACTTCTTGTCTATCTAAATAGAACTCAATCTACTGATGGAGGATTTTCGAGCAAACCCGGTGAAAATCCAGATATTCTCTCAACCTATCAAGGATTAGCAATTTTCGAAATGCTCGATGATTTTAATCCCACCTTAAATGCATGGGATTGGTTGGTAAATGAAACAGCAACTCTCGAATGGATTGCAAGTTGCCGAGAAGATAATGTGTTCAAACTAAGCCCTGAATCCTATACTGCAAGTCTAACAGCAACAGCAGCTGGAATAATGGCACTTAGTATCTTTCAAGGAGTGCTTACTATCCCTGGTCTTCAGGAAGCAAATGAATGGATTCTAGAGAGGCAGATGCTGAGTGCTGATAGCCCTGATTACATTGGCGGCTTTGAAGAAGGGAATGGCACAGAGGATGCTAATTTCGCTACAACCTATTATGCCCTGAAAGCGTTAGATCTCACAGGAGCAATTTCGGCAGTCAATGAATCTGCAGTCATCGACTTCATACTAAACTGTCAGGCAGTTGATGGTTCATGGGGTAATATTCCTGGCTTGGAAGAAGGTACACTAGTGTATTCAGGACAAGCATGTGAACTTCTCAATATCCTTGACAACGCCAGAGCTATTCTAGCGTCCTCAGAAGATCCCAACAGCCCAGGTGGCATCTACCTTGATTGGAGAGTCTTCGTCGTTGGAGGCATTCTGCTAGTGGCCTTAGTACTGGCAATTGTAAGTGTGAGAATGGACTGATAGAGACAAACCTTTATCTCTTATCTCTCGTAATCAACCCTACAGAGTCATACAGGCCTCTATGAATGGTGTGATTCATGGCACAACATGAACCTGACGAAGATTCAATTCCTAGATACAAACGTGGGTACGAGTGGTTCTCTCATCTTGCAAATAGCAGTCTTTCAAAGAAGGATTGGAGACGCTTAGGTCTATTCTCATTCTATGATGAACCATATGCGGAGAGTAGCCTTCTCTACCTTTCCCCCAAACAAGTCATGCTGACTATGGCTAGAATGGCAAAGAAAAGAGAAACTGGCTTGATTCTGGTAGTTGATGCCATGGAGAAGGGGGAGATGGGTCTAAGCACGGAACAGGGCTTTGATCAATTTATGGAGATATTTGAAGGACTATTCCCAGACTCTGCAAAGTACTATTTCGGACCAAAAGACTCTGAGCGAAAATGGTTACATCAATATACACCCTTGAAAATACCGCTTCAATGGCTTGTCAAGAGACCTAATGCATTTGCAGAGGTCTTGTCAGATGCCTCCTTTGTTGGAGAAGAGGTAGCTCCTGCAGATGCGGCATTCGAATACTTCGCGGGGATGATAGAAATCCTTGAAGAGAAACTTGGACCTCCTTCACTCACAGATGAAGTCATGGGAAGAATTCGTAGTACCGAGGCAAGTGAGTATGCTGGTGAAGCTGTAGGATTGATGACTGTATTTGTAAGTCCGACGACTGCCGTTTCACGAGGCGTGAAATATCTTGGGAAGTTCATGTCTCTAATAAAAGATCGAAGAAAACAAGAAATGAGAGAGGTCTATAGCGAATGGACAGAGAGAATCAAAAAGGGTTATTCTGAGGAAAACCTGAAGAAGTTCTTCGACGATTCTCAGGACTATAGCCCTGGAATTGTTGAGGCGATTGCCTCATTCAAAACGGTGCTGTTCATTATCGAAACAAGAGGAACATTATACGACCTTTTCTTGCCTTTAGTTTTGAAGCATCTGGTTGAACAGATTGGATACATACCACCTCACCGACGTCCAAAGAAAAGAGAGGACATGAAGAAGAAAGACAAATCAGAGCCTGATGATACTGATGATCAACTAGTGTATGAATCTGTAGAAGAGATAGTAATAGAAGATCTTCCGCCAGTTACTGATCAGCTTATTCAAACAGTGATAGATCATGAAGTAGAACTAGCAAGAGTCAATATTGAGATGTCTGATGTTGAGTATGAAGGAAAACCAGAAACAATCCTCTTTTTAGACGCTGCTACTCATCTATCGAAATTCAATCGTTCATTCAAGTTTGCATTGAACATTCCTGAGAAGTATACAAATATGTCAGTAGCAGCATCGTTCTTTACGGATAGAGAAAAGATTAGCCCTGCGCTTCAAGAAGGCGTCATGGATTATATGAAAGAAAGAGCCTTGATTTTCGATTTGCACCCCGCGCTATTTGATCAAGCCACATCGCGAATGCCTGTATCTAGAAAGGCATGGCTAAATGGCAAACTCCAAGAAATGGAAAGAATCAGATCGGAGGGAGAAGTCGCTTTTTTGGAATACACGAGCGACGAGAAGATCAGATGGAATCTCAGAGTGGTGGAAAAACCAGGGAGAGAGGCTCTAACCAAGATACGAAGATGGTTCGGTGCAGCTAGATAGCATTTGACATCTCCCGCAAGAGATATAATCAGTAAAGCAGCATGACTTCATGACTGTCCGGAGGCAGAAATACTTGAGTAAAGGTGACATGACTCAGGCGCGAGTTCTAAAGATTGAGAAAGGTGATAAAATCACGCTCCCAGCAGAATTTGTTGAGAGGATAGGTCAATCATATGGCCTGACCATTCTTGTCATGAAGGATGGTAATGTGAAAATGTACCCTGTCGATAGTGACAAGGTGATTTATCTCAGACTTGTAATTGATAAACTGAGTAAAAGTTTCCTTGAAGAACTCACAATGGTTTTCATGGAAGTGGGTCTTGAAGATATTCTATTCACAAGCGGGATCTGCCAAGCAGCAGATCAGTGCTTCTACGAATGCTATTTCACGCCAGGTCAACTTAATGTTGAAATTGAAGCACTAAACAAGCGACTGAAGACGATAACTGGAGTTAAGCAAGTCGAGTTACTTAGAGTTCCAACAAGCTAGAATTAGTAGAACTGTTCCTCACAAATCTTCGGACATTTCAAAATTGATGAATAACAAGAGGATTCTTGGTTTAGATGTCAGGAGTTGCAGGCATTGTTCTGTTCAAACCAGTCAGTGATGCCGAATCCATTCTTCAACGTATGTCAAATGCACTACGACATCGAGGAGATGAATCGCGCCATCAGTTCATCCACTCCGAAAATTCGATGTGGCGCGCAATCGTATCGATAAGAGCGTTAGAACAGAATGCAATCCTAGTAGACTCTAGTCCTAATCATCTCCATATTGTAGACTCTGCTTCCCATTCTGAAGGATTCCAAAAGAATGAGCACCTTTGGGACCTAAATACCTACAATACGCTAGTTATACAAATTAACTCAGATGGACTTCGAATATTCCGTTCGAGCGATGGGATATGTGGACTTTATTATGCTCAAACAGAGAGTGCTATTTTCTTTGCATCTGAGAAAAAGAGTATCTGGACAATTCCTCAGGATAACGTCAAACTACTGGAACCAGGATGCACTCTCTCAGTTGCATGGGATGGAAAAAAGGACATCATCCAACCACTGGGATTAGAGCGGCCCAAAATTGATGAAAATATTGACAAGGTCACCGCAATTAAGATTCTAGAAAAAGCACTTGTTTCCTCGTTTAACTATCTGTCACCAGACCGAAAATGTGCGGTACTATTCTCAGGTGGAGTCGATAGTGCTCTAGCAGCACAACTTGCACGAAAATATTGTAAAGAGACTCTACTCATATCAGCTGTTTGTGAAGGTAGTCATGATGAAGTGGCTGCTGTCAGAGCTGCTGAATTAATAGGCTCGAGAAACATAATGGTGAAGATTGACGCAGACGTATTGTGGAATGCCCTCCCTTACGTGATATATTCAATTGAAACATGCAAAAGCATGCATGTTGAGATTGCATTGCCATTCTTCTTAGCAGCAGAGGTTGCCAAACAGAGAGGTTTTAGTCTTATAGTGTCTGGACAAGGACCAGATGAGCTCTTTGCTGGATATGCAAGACATGAGAGATTAATGAAAGAAAAAGGATCCAAAGCCGTTGAAGATGGACTCTGGAATGAAATTCTGTTAACCCACGAAATCAATATTCAGCGTGATGCTCGTGCAATTGCAGCTCACGGTCTAGATGTCTTCTTTCCATACCTGTATCCTCCTTTTGTTAAAATAGCTATGTCATTGCCAGCTACACTAAAGGTGGACCTCTTTGGAGTGCCTTCACGTAAGACTATATTCAGAGAGTTAGCAAAACATCTGGGAGTTCCAAGCGAAATCACAATGGCTCCGAAGCGAGCGACACAGTATAGTTCAGGAATCTCTAGGCTTCTCTACTCAACGGTCATCGAAAGAGTAGAAGGAGCTGAGAAAACAAGCAAACGTGAGATACCACAACTAGTCCAAGATGCACTGGATACAATAGCCAATTATCTACAAATGCCGATTGGAACGAAAGGATATGTCGCAAATATAGACTTAGAGGCAACAAGAAAGCTGATGAAGAGATTAGGGATATCAGCCTCCAGCGATTAGCGGGAGAATGACAACATTATCATTTTCTTGTATCTTGAAGGTGAGAGGTACACGTTTTCCATCTATTAAGACAACATGATTTATTGAAAGGCCTAGTTCAACAAGGAGTTCAGCAACAGTCTTGGATTCGATGACTGTGATTCGTTGGACAACATTCTCTCTGAGAGTTTCCGACATGAAAGACACCAATCGTAATTGGACATTTGGCCTTATAGGATTAATTCACGCAGTATTCATCGACGATTTTCGAGCTCTATATCTACATTCATCGTTGCCCATTAGTTAGTGATAAATAGTAGAGATAACCATCAATTGTATCGTCAACATCCGAAAGTCATAGAGGACAATCGGTGATAGACGTTTAAGAAGTGTGAGCGAGAACACAACGTTCATAAGAGCGTTGCATGACGACCCTAAAAATAATGACGTAGTACAATTCGACATTTACCGATTTGTTATGATATGGAGAGAATTGCTATGGTTGGCATTGTAGGTTATGGAGTATATGTCCCACGGTATCGTATAAAGACCTCAGATATTGCTGAGCTCTGGGGTGAGGATGGGACAAAGATAGGACCAGGTCTTGGTGTGTTCGAAAAATCAGTTCCAGGACCAGATGAGGATGTGGCAACAATCTCGGTGGAGGCTGCAAGGAATGCAATCAAGATGGCTAAAATCAATCCACTTGATATTGGAGCAGTCTATGTAGGTTCAGAGTCACATCCCTATGCTGTAAAGCCTACAGGAACAATTGTTGCTGAGGCTGTTGGATGCTCATATAATATGACATGTGCAGACTTTGAGTTTGCATGCAAAGCTGGTACTGCTGCAATGCAGAGTGCCATGGGGCTTGTGGCTTCGAATATGATAAAGATAGGTCTTGCTATTGGATCTGATACAGCGCAAGGTAGACCTGGTGATGCACTTGAATATTCAGCTGCTGCGGGCGGCGCAGCTTATTTGATTGGTATGAAGAATCCTCTTGCCACTATAGAAGAGACTGTTTCCTTTACAACTGATACCCCTGATTTTTGGAGACGTGAGGGTGAGGATTTTCCAAGCCATGGCGCTAGATTCACAGGTGAACCGGCATATTTCCGCCATGTTGGTGAAGGTGCAAAATTACTTTTCAAGAAGACAAAGACCACTGTTGATGACTATGATTATTTTGTCTTTCATATGCCAAATGGAAAATTCCCAATTGCTATGGGCAAGCAGATAGGTGTTCCAAAGGAGAAGCTGGAGGATAGTCTAGTTGTTCGTCAGATTGGTAATACTTACTCAGGCTCAGCAATGATTGGACTCGCGAGAGTTTTAGATATTGCTAAGCCAGGTTCAAAGATATTTGTGGTAGCATATGGCTCAGGAGCAGGAAGCGATGCTTTTTCCATTACTGTTGAAGATGCCATCGAGAAAACACGTGGAGCAGTTCCAACAGTTGATGACTATATCGAACGAAAGACGTACGTAGATTATGCGACATATGCTAAGTACAGACGAAAGATCAAGGCACTTGGGTGAGGAGGTTAGGACGATGAGCAATAGAGTAGCGATAATTGGCGTTGGAATGTGCAAATTTGGAGAGTTATGGGACCAGAATCTCAAGGATTTTACCCTTGAGGCGGGTATGTATGCAATCTTTGACGCAGGAGTCCCAGGCTCCGATATCGATGGAATGGTTATTGGGAACATGAGCGCAGGCAGGTTCACTAATCAGGAACACCTTGGCGCACTTGCAGTGGACATGGGTGGTCTTGGCGATATTCCCGCATATAGTGTTGAAGCAGCATGTGCTAGCGGCGGAGCTGCTGTTAGACAGGCATACATGGCAATAAAGTCTGGTGAACACAATGTTATGCTTGTCCTGGGTAGCGAGAAAATGAGTGATGTAAACCAGACAGAGGCTATGAATACTATCTCGGTTGCGAGTGACTGGGAATGGGAAGGAATGTTTGGTGCTACATTCCCAGCGTTGTATGCATTCATGGCACGCAGACACATGTATGAATATGGCACGACTGAAGAACATCTAGCCCTGCCCACAGTCAAGAACCACGCAAACGCGGCACATAATCCATGGGCACAATTTCAAAGCCCTGTACCGATTGATGTAGTGATGAAATCGGGAATGCTAGCAGATCCACTCAGAGTGCTCCACTCAGCACCTGTTACTGATGGTGCAGCAGGCCTTGTTATGTGCAGTGAAGAACTTGCAAAGAAGTACACTGATACCCCTGTATTCATTGAGGCATCAGACCAGAGAAGCGACACTCTAGCTTTGCATGATAGGAAGTCAATAACCACAATGAATGCGGTTGTATCTTCAACAAAGGGTGCTCTTATGGAGGCTAATCTTGAGCTCAAGGATATTGATGTTTTTGAATTGCATGACAGCTTTTCAATTGGAGAGATTATCCTGACAGAGGATGTAGGAATAGCTAAGAAAGGGGAAGGTGGCAAAGCACTTGAAGAGGGCATCACTGAGATTGGTGGAAAATTCCCTGTTAATACATCAGGTGGACTCAAAGCAAGGGGACACCCCGTAGGAGCGACAGGTGTAGCGCAGATTGTCGAGTTAGCCTTGCAGCTTCGTGGAGATGCGGAGAAACGGCAAGTTGATGGAGCAGAGAAGGCACTCGCAGTGAACATAGGAGGCACAGGAGCCACCTCAATAGTTCACGTTCTTAGGAGATGATTTAGATGGCAGAACAAGGTGTAGCTTCAGTCTGGCGACGAATAAAAGCAATCTATACAATTCAGGGTAATATGTGTGAAACATGTGGAACATACTATTTCCCACCGCGACCAGTTTGTCCGGAGTGCCGAAGAAAGGGTAAGCTTGAACTCTATACCTTCAAAGGACTAGGGACTATCTACTCATTTACAGTCGTACGCCAAGCTCCTGAGGACTTTAAACGGCAGATGCCTTATGTGATAGCTCAGATTGAACTCGATGAAGGCACTCGTCTAACAGCACAGATTGTGAATGTTGACATCAAAGATGTAAAGATTGGTATGAGAGTCCGATCCTGTTTCCGTAAGATCAAGGAGTTTGGACCAGGCGGAATCATTGCTTATGGATACAAATTCGAACCTACGATGAAAGTCACTGGGCATGAGGAAAAGCCTATTCCCAAAGGGAAATCTCAGTGATTCTGCGGACAGCGGGTAGGGCGACGTTGTAAACTAACGTTGACCCTATCATCGCTTTGTGGTTTACAGAATTGTGTACATGACCATGGATCACGAGGTCTGGGCAGTAATCCATGATGACCTGATAGAATTTTCTACTTCCGAGCCACGAAAAAGCTCTCAGATCTTCACCCTCACAGGTTTCTAGACAGGGGCTATAGTGCATCAACAAAATACGCTTATCGACCTTAGAATCAAGCTTCTTCAACAAGGATGCCGCACGCTTCGCTCTTCTCTCAAACACCCCTTTTATGCTAGGGATATTTCGTCTCTGCCAGCTTGTTGCCTTATCTAGAGAACCCTGAGTACCTACAATCCCGACCTGAAGTCCATTCAATTCTATAATCGTGGATTTTTCATCAAGAAACTCCATCCTCTGGCGAGTCAGACCAATTATCTCCTTTCGAACTTCATTATACTCCTCATTACCAAAGCATCCAATTATTGGAATATCTTGACTAAATTGGTTCTCAATCAAGTCTAGAAGAGTAATATACTCATCTGCTTTCCCGCGACTTACCATATCTCCTGCAAAGAGGAACACATCTGGCGGCTGCAGATCAATCAATGACTGTTTGAATTCAGCCAGATATCTTGGACTATGAACGTCTGCAGCCGCATATATCTTCACGATATTGACATCCTCTGATGTGTGGAGTAAGAAGAAAACAAGGATATTAAGTGTTTCAAGTGTCAGGATTAATGGCGAAAAATGGATGGTGACCTTTGCACTCAACCTCTTTGATCGTTTACATCTCGGTCATGAAGTTATGATTGATAGGTTAGTCGAGATGCCAGAACCAATTGCAGGTGTCACAAGCGGAGAACTTGTAGGAGAGGGGTTGCAGCTCGAAGGTCTCATACAGCCAGCAGATATTCGTGTTGCTAGGCTACAGGAATATCTTGTCAAGACAAAACTCGATGAAATTGTTGAAGTAAAAACAGTTTCAAAAAGAACCGACTTGCTTGCGATAAAGGAGCAAGTTACCTTCATGATGTATGAGGGACCCTGTTGTACTGAGATACAATCAGGAGCATTAGCGAAGAGAAAACAGGTCCTAGGATTTACCGATAAAATCGAATTCCTCAAACCCGTTCGTGCAGATGATGGAGATAAGATTGCATCAGCACGGATTCGATTGGGTCAGATAGATCGATCTGGTCGACGGCTTAGGGGTACTAACGAACCTCCTAGACTTCTTCAGGTGGAAGGAAGAACTCATCTAAAGTCACCAAAAGGAGATGTCTTTCACGTGAAGGAAGGCGCTCCTGAAAAACGAGTAGTCGAGAGGATTAGAGCAGAGTCACCAGCCCAAGTGATTTCAGTGGGAGATGTTACTACTGCCACTCTACTAGAGGAAGGATATACTCCACATGTGATGATCGTTGATGGAATAACTAAGAGAGGCAGCTATGAAGGAAAATTCTCTGCGAACACCGAGTTTCTCATATACAACCCAGCAGCAGCAATCTATCCAGAGGCGTGGTCAACAATCGCTACTGCAATTGAAAATAAAGAGCCCACGCTAGTCAAGGTCGATGGTGAGGAAGACCTCTTGGGCTTTCCTGCAGTCCTTCTCGCCCCTGAAGGATCGATTATCCTTTATGGTCAACCAGATGTTGGGATTGTTTGGGTTCCTGTGAATCCAGAGAATAGGAAACTTGCACGTGACCTTCTTGAGCAGATGCTTATCATTTAATAAGTGTAGGATATGTTGACCTAGAACATACGAAATACTTCGGGGATTTTTTCAATGCAGTCTGTTGCTACTAAGTGATCTCCAAGTATACTCGCAGCGAGTTCTCCAGCCATTCCTGAAACAAAAGCGCCTGCGGCGGCTGCCCGGAACGCATTATTATGTCTGGAGAGCATGGATGCAATAATTCCAGTTAAAACGTCACCTGTTCCGCCGACAGTCATCGCTGGGACTCCTGTTCGATTCAATTTGTAGTTTCCAGAGGGCCCTGCAATTACATCCACTGGCCCCTTAAGTAGGATGATGGAATTATACTGCTTAGCTGCATCCACTGCCCGGTCTATACGGTTTTCCAAATTCTCACTGTCTCCAAGATCCGCATACATTATGGTCTTTAACTCTCCCCAATGAGGTGTGAAAACGACATTTTCAGGATTCATCTCAATACCGGAATGCGCTATGGCTTTGAGACCATCAGCATCAAGAACGAGTGGTTTTTTCAATTCAACAATTTTCTTTACGATTGAATTAACAGCAACTATGGTTTCTGGATGAAGTCCTAGCCCAGGACCAAATACAACGACATCATTCTTAGCTATCATCTCAATAGCAGCTTCAACAACGTCTGGCTGGAGAACCTGAGTGCCTAGACTTGTGACCATAAGATTTGGGCTATACTCACGGATTGCAGATACAACAGGTTCCGGGACAAGAATACTTACAAGATCAGAGCCTGTACGAAGTGCTGCCATCCCTGCAAGCGCAGGCGCTCCGGAGTAAACATCACTACCACCAATGACAAGGATACGGCCTGAGTCTCCTTTCTTTGCAGAAGACTTGCGGGGTTTATCGAAATAAGACAGGTCTCCAGGACCACATGTGTAGGCTGCTTCTTGAGGAATTCCTATTGTGACGACATGAATTGTTCCAGCATATTTCTCGGCAAGAGTCAGACCAATCTTTGTCGCGTGCAGAGAGATTGTATGGTCGGCGATGACAGCATCTCCATGAACTGCTCCAGTATCAGAATCTATGCCAGTTGGCATATCAATCGAATATTTGATAGCGTTAGATTTATTGATCATCTTAACGGCTGTCAACAGGGGTTCTCTAAGTTTTGAATGGAGTCCAAACCCCATCAGTCCGTCGATAATGACATCTGCGTTGTTTATAGCTTTGCAGGCCTTCACATCTGACTCAGCCGTAAGCGTTGACTTCTGGATACGGTAGAGATGCTTCAGTATATTCCAGTTTGCCAATGTATCAGGATTTGAAATAGTCTTCTCATGACCTAATAGATAAACATCTACAATTGCACCTGCTTCATCCAAGTACCTTGCAGCAACGATACCATCTCCGCCATTCCCTCCTAAGCCGCAGAGAATTGTAATGGATTTCCCAGAGATATCTTCATTATCAATAATAACCCTAGCAACTTCTCTCCCAGCAATTTGCATGAGTATACTATGTGTGACACCGAGATATTCTGCATTCATCTCGAGCGTACGCATATCCTCGGTTGTGATATAGTTGGTATCCATATCCAAGCACACTCACGCAACTAGTATTACCTGTGAGACTGACTCACTATATCAATGCATTTCTTAAAGAGCAAAACTGATTTTAATTGAGTTGAGAATGAAAAGTGAGACTATCTTACATTGAACGAATATTATTCGAGGAGGCTCGCTTCAAATAATCTCAAGCGATGCTATGATTTGGCTCCCGCAAGAGTAAAGCAATATCTGCGTGCTGAGTTAGATTAAGTTCTCCAACACATCCATTCTACAGATGTCGTTATCGAACTTGGTTGTGGGTATGGTCGAGTTTTGAGAGAAATTCTACCAGTATCGTCAACCCTAATCGGAATTGATACATCTCTAGATAGTCTTGAATTGGCGTTGGATTTCACAAATCATGGGTCAAAGCGTATCCTGATTCAGGCCACAGCAGAAACCTTGCCGCTTCGCAACAGTTCTGTGGACAAAGTCGTTTGTATTCAAAATGGAATATCAGCGTTTAAAGTGAATACAATGACGCTCTTCAAAGAGAGTGTTCGAATTACGAGAGAGGGTGGATG